>SKQM01000223.1 GCA_007119005.1 Thioalkalivibrio sp. | reverse complement strand
CCATCGGCGGGTTCCGGAACAGGCGCGAGCGACCGGTGAGCCGGGTATCCGGCAGGTCTCGCCCGAGTCGGACAAAGGCATCGAGCACCTGCGCGACGGGATCGCCCAGGTTGGCTCCGATCCCGATGAAGGCCGTCACCGGCGCCGTCATGACGCCGCCTGGGGCCTGCGCCGGCGCCGGCCACGCCGCGGCCGGGTCGCGGGTGCCGGAGCGTACTCCCCGGACACCTCCTGCTGGCGGGCGGCGTCGCTTGTCTGGAACTCGGTCCACCAGTCGCAGAGTTCCGGGTCGGTCTCGCCCGCCCGCGCGCGCAGACAGAGAAAGTCGTAGCCCGCACGAAAGCGCGGATGGCCGAGGAGCCTGAGCGCCCGCCCGCCCTGGTTCCGTGGCAGCCGTTGCTGCAATTCCCAGATCTCGCGCACCACCAATGCGTAGCGCTTTGGAATCGAAACCCGTTGCACCTGCCGCTCCAGCACAATGGAAGACGCCTGCTGCCACGCTGCGACGGGCTCCTCGCCGGCATCCAGCCGTGCCTGGACCTCCCGCCGCAACGGTGCCCAGAGGATCGCCGCGTACAGGAACGCCGGGTGTACGCCCATCTCGTCGCGGATCCTGGCATCGGTATTCTTCAACGCCTCGACCAGGAACGCGCGTTGGGCGGGTCCGGTCTCGGGGTCGGCGAAGCACGCGGCCGCCTGCGGAAACAGCGCCTCGAAGAGGCCAAAACGCTCGAGTTCGTCCAGGCAGGTCACCGCCGCAGCACTGTGGAAAAGCTTGATCACTTCGTCGAACAGACGCGCAGGCGCCACCGAGGTGATCAAGCCGGCATAGCGGTGCAGTGCGTCGTCGACCTCCGGGGCGATACGCAGACCGAGCTTGGCCGCAAACCGCACCGCACGCAGCATGCGCACCGGGTCTTCGCGCAGACGCTGCTCGGGGTCGTCACCGATCAGGCGCAGCACGCCGTCGTGCAGGTCGAGCACACCATTGGTGAAGTCGAGCACGGAGTAGTCGGCGATGTCGTAGTAAAGCGCGTTGATGGTGAAATCGCGCCGCCACGCATCCTGTTCGATGGTGCCGTAGCAATTGTCGCGGATGATGCGACCTTCTTCACTGAGTTCGATGTTGCCTTCCTCGTCCTCGGCACCAAATGGAGCCCGGAAGGTTGCGACCTCGATGATTTCGCGTCCGAAAGTGACATGCGCCAGGCGGAAGCGCCGGCCGATCAGGCGGCAGTTGCGGAAGAGCCGGCGGACGTCCTCGGGATGGGCGTCGGTCGCGACGTCGAAGTCCTTGGGCTCACGCCCGAGCAGCAGATCCCGCACCCCGCCACCGACCAGGCAGCTGCGAAAACCCGCGTCGCGCAGGCGGTACAGGACCTTCAGCGCATTGTCGCTGATCGCGGTGCGCGAGATCGGGTGCTGATCGCGGGTGTAGACCTGCGGCTGTATCGGGGCTTGGGCTGGTTCGCTCACCAGGGTTCGTCGTCGTTCGGAAAGGCCGGTATGATAACAGCTTGCCTGCGCGCTGCGCCGGCCGCCAAGCGCTCTCAGCGGCTGCAGTGGCGGATAGGGGCCACCTCGCCGGTGGCTCGAAAGCGCAGGTAGTCATCGAGGATCCGCCGGTGATCGAAGGCCAGCGGCTGGGTCCGGTCCTCGGGGTCGAGCCAGCGCAGCGCCAGCGCGTCATCCTGGGCCAGCGCCTCACCCTCGCCCCGGGCTACATAGACGAGGCTCACGGTGTGGCCGCGCGAATCCCGCTCCGGATCCGAGTACACGCCCAGCAGGGCCTCGAGCCGGACTTCGAGGTTCGTCTCCTCCAGCGCCTCGCGCCGCGCCGCCCGCTCCACCGGCTCGCCGGGGTCCACGAACCCACCCGGCAGCGCCCAACCCAGCGGCGGATTGCGGCGCTCGATCACCAGCACACGGCCCGGGTTGGCCGCGTGGCGGATGATCAGATCGACGGCCAGCAAGGGTGTCTCCGGACGCTCTGTATTCACCTCTCCCCCTCCTTTCTGATGAAACGCCGGATGTGCCGGCGCTCCCGCTTGTCTGGCCGCCTTGCGGGGCCCGCATCGGCCCGCAGCTCACGGCGCCGATCGGCCTCCGCCTCGCGCCGGGCGATGCTTTCCGCGGTCTCGGCATACAACTGCCGCGCCTCGGAGGCCGGACGGCGCTGGGCGTTGATCCCGAGCACCTCGATGTCGAAGACCTCCTGCCCCCGGTGCACCGTCACGTGGTCTCCGGGGTGCACCTTCCTGGCAGGCTTGCAGCGATCGCCGTTTACGTGCACCTTGCCCCCTGCAACCGCCTCGGTGGCGAGCGCCCGGGTCTTGAAAAAGCGGGCGGCCCAGAGCCATTTGTCCAGGCGCAGTGCGCCGGCATCGGCATCCGCCGCGGTCACGCCCGCGCGCCCACCGGGAACCGATCAACGTCGCCAACTGGAGGTCTCATGGCCCTGCCCCATCTGCATCTGGTGAGCTTTCCGCTCTGCCCTTTCGTGCAGCGTAGCGTCATCACGCTGAAACACAAGAAGGTCCCGTTCGAACGGACCTTCATCGATCCGAAAGACCTCCCCGGCTGGTTCCTCGAAAAGTCTCCAACCGGGAAGGTGCCCCTGCTGATCGTGGACCAGGACACCCCCCTCTTCGAATCGGCGGTGATCAACGAATACGTGGACGAGCTCACGCCGCCCCACCTGATGCCGGCGGATCCACTGCATCGGGCGCTGGCCCGGGCCTGGATCGCATTCGCTTCGGACATGATCATGGCGCTGCACCGGTGGATGACCGCCCCCACTGAAGAAGCCTTCCGCGAGGCGCGGGACGAAGCGGTCAAGGGTCTCCGACGGATGGAGGAGCAGTGCCAGGCGGGACCCTGCTTCAGCGGGCCCGACTTCACGCTGCTGGACTCGACACTGGCACCGCTGCTGATGCGCTACGACATGCTGCAGGATCCCGACAGCCCGTGGCAGCCCGCGGAATACCCTCGGCTGGCGCGCTGGTGGCAACACATCTCGGCGCTGCCCGAAGTGCAGGATTCGACCGTCGGCGACTTCCGGGAGCGGCTGATGCGCTTCCTGAACGCTCAGGAAGGCTTCGCCGGTCCGCGCCTAGCGGCCGGTCTCGCGGCGCGCGGCCACTGACCGGGCCAGTCGACGACGAAGTCGATCAGTGGCAGGTCGGGTGCCTCGTCCTCACGGACCACCCGGCCGGCCACCGACACGCCCGCCTCGCGCACGGTCTGCGGGTCGCCCGAGACCAGCGGGTGCCATTCCGGCAACGGCTGGCCGTGCAGCCGGAGGCGGTACGCGCAGGTCGGCGGCAGCCAGTCGTACCCGGTCACGGACTCGATGTCGACCCGCAGGCAGTCGGGAACCCGCCGGATCCGGTTCGCGTAGTCGGAGCAACGCCCGGTTGCGCAGTCCAAGAGCCGGCAGGCGAGCCAGGTAAAGGCCAACTCGCCGGTGTCCTCGTCCTCGAGCTTGTGCAGGCAGCAACGCCCGCAGCCGTCGCAGAGGGCCTCCCATTCCCTTTCGTCGAGGGTATCGAGCGGCCGTTCCCAGAAGGGCAGATCCATCAGCCGTTTCCCCGGTGGGTCATGCGGGTCCACTACGTTCCCTCCAGCAGACGCTGGCCGGCCTGCTCGAGCCGTTCGACGACCTGAACCCAGCGCTCCTGCGTGACGAAGTGCATCAGCACCCGCCCGCGGCCCGCGGGGATCATGATCGCGACACCGCGGTCCGGGTACAGCCAGTAGGTCTGGTCGTCGCCGATGCGCAACAGGCCCGCCGGTTCTCCGAAGCGCTCACGCACCTGCTCCGGGTTCCAGCGGGCACGCGGAATGTAGCTCATCTCCACGATCGGGGTACCGCCGAGCATCCGCAGCGCGTCGTCGCTGAGCCCGTGGCGCCGGGCACCGCTGGGCATCGGACGCTCGGAGGTCCGCTCTTCCCAGACGAAATTCATGCCGGCTTCGTCAAGCCCCGGCACCAGCACCAGGTTGGCTTCGAACGGCGGGATGCGCGCGTTGGCGTAGAAGGCCTCGACGGTCCGGGTTCCATCCGGTTCCACGAACAGGCGGATGTCCGGCACTGGCAGAAGGCCCGCGAGTTCGCGCAGGGTGGTCCGGCCCAGTTCGATGCCGAGCACCCGCGTCCGGTCCTCGGCGAGCACCTCGATCTGCCAGGGCAGATCCTCGAAACGCTGCGTCTGGGTACGGTCGGGCGCCACGAAGACTCCGACCAAAACAAGTACCAGTACTGTGCCCAGGAAAACCCAGAGCCATCCTCGGAAACGCATCACACCTCCAGAAAGCCATCCGCACCAGGCACCCTGCGGGGTGGGCAGTCCGCGCACAACGAGCCGCGGGAACGCCCCATCGGCGTGCGGGCCGGCGCGTTGACCCGTGAGTCGCAGGGCGGGAAAACGAGTATACCCATACCCATGAGGCCCGTGCCGCCAACGCGGCCGCGCCGCGGAAATTCCCACGCCGGAAACACCTTTCCCGTTCGGCTCCGGACCTGCCGGACGGAATTCAGCCACACGGTTCCCATCCAGGGGCCGACCGCGGAAGATCTTCGCCGCATCGGACGTCCTCAGTGATGGTATCCACCGTTTTGCCGGGCAAGGGCTTCCTCCAGGAAGGTCTGACACCTGGTCTAACGGTCACAGCCAGCCACCACCCCTGACGATGTCAGGGGACGCCATGGAACGCACGGAAACACCCTGAAAAGGGTTTCAATGCACTTCATTTTCGGCAATGTCCGTGCTATTCCATGGATGCTTTTTCACAACGACTTCCCCGACGGAGCCCGCAGCATGCCGCCTTTCTCGCCCCGTATGTCCCGCCGCCGTTTCCTGCAGCTCGGCGCCGGATCACTCGCCACGGCCGGTGTCATCGCCACCGCGCCGCAGATCACCGCGTTCGCGGCAGACCTCAACGACTTCCTGAAGGGCCCTCCGGTTCCGGACATCCTGCCCGAGCAGCTAAGCGAAAACGTGTGGATGGTCCACGCCGAGGAGGTCTTCCCGACCCCGCAGAACCGGGGCATGATGTGCAACATCACCTTCGTGATCACCGACGATGGCGTGGTGGTCCTGGACAGCGGCGGCTCGCTGCAGATCGGCGAGATGGCCATCCGCATGATCCGCACCGTTACCGACAAACCGGTCGTCGCGATCTTCGTCTCGCATTACCACGGCGACCACTGGCTGGGGAACCACGCCTTCGTGAACGAGTACGGACCGGACCTCCCGATCTACGCGCATCCGCACACGAAGGCGGAGATCGAAGGCGTGCAGGGCGATCTTTGGCGCAGCCTGATGGAGCGCTGGACCGAAGGGGCGACCATGGGTACTCGCGTGATTGCCCCCAACCGCGAGATGAACCACGGTGACGAGTTCCGGTTCGGCGACGTGCTGCTGCGGATGCACCACTACGGCGTCGCGCATACCCCCAGCGACATCAGCGTGGAGGTGGTCAATGACCGCCTCACCTACGTCGGCGACGTGGCGATGGAGCGGCGGATCGCGAACATGGACGACGGCTCGTTCCAGGGTTCGATCGACTACATCGATGCCCTGAAGGCCGAGGCGGGTTCCGAGCTCTGGGTGCCCGGCCACGGGCGCCCCACCGACGACCTGATGCAGTGGAATCGCGAACTGTTCGCCGGCATCTACGAGAACTGCATGGAGGCTGTGGAGAACATGGAGGACATGGCAAGCGCGCGTGCCCGGGTGATGGCTGACCCGCGCGTGGCCGACAAGGCCGAGGAAACCCGCGGCTTCGAGGCCAACATCGGCCGTTACATCAGCCTGGCCTACCTCGAGGCCGAGATGGCGGCGTTCTGATCCAGAAGCGGTGATGGTATCGGGCCGCGGGGCCTCTCCCCCGGGGCCCGGCACCCCCCGCGGCCGCGAGGAGCTTCATCCATGAACCGTGCCGACCGGCTGTTCCACCTGCACGGCCTCCTGCGAGCCGCGCGGCACCCCATCCACATCGACACACTGCGCGAGAAGCTGGAGATCTCCACGGCGACACTCAAGCGGGATATCCGCTACCTGCGCGACCACATGGAAGCGCCAATTCTCTATGACCGGCGCTACAACGGCTACCGTTACGACCCCAATGCCCCGGAATTCGAACTGCCCGGCATCTGGTTCAACGAGACCGAGCTGCACGCCCTGCTCGCGATGCAGCAGCTTCTGGACACCGTGCAGCCGGGCCTTCTCGGCACCGCCATCGGACCACTGAAGGCCAAGGTCAGCAAACTTCTCGGCGAGGGTGGGCAGCGTGCGGAGCTGGTCAGCAGCCGGGTGTGCCTGCAGCCGATGGCGCTGCGCAGGGCGAATTCCGACGTCTTCGGGCAGTTGTCCGGTGCGGTGTTCGAGCAGCGCCCGATCACGATCAGCTACCACGGACGGGAGCGCGACACACCCGGATCGCGCACCGTCCACCCCTATCGCCTCGTGCACTACCGGGACAACTGGTACGTGATCGCCCACTGCGATCAGGCCGGTGCCCTGCGCACCTTCGCGCTGGACCGGATCCGGCACGCCCAGCCAGCAGCGACGGAGTTCCACGGCTGCGACGACCGGGACCTGAATCACCACATCGGAGCCAGCTTCGGCATCTTCACCGGTGCCGCCCGAGCCTGGGCGGTGCTGCGCTTCACCGCGGAACGCGCGCGCTGGGTCGCCGACGAACGTTGGCATCCGGACCAGATCGGCCGTTGGGTGGACGACGCCTACGAGTTGCAGGTGCCCTACTCCGACCCTCGCGAACTGGTGATGGACATCATGAAGTACGGGCCGGACGTCGAGGTGATCGCTCCGCCGGACCTGCGCCGCCTGGTGGCCGACAGGCTGCGGTCGGCGACGCAGCGGTACCCGGATCCACCGGCCTGAAAAAAATCACGCGGCCGGACGCACTGGCTCACTCTGTGAGCCACCGGCGGGGATATAACTGCGGCAGGCCCACACCGAGGAATCCCCGATGAACCTCCGCCAACATCCCGTTCAGGCCCGACGCACGCCACTGCTTTCACGCCATGCCCGCCCGTCCCGTTCCGGCGGCATCGGCAGGGGCACCTACCTGCAGCGGCTGCCGCTGGCCGGCTTCGACCACCACGAGGCCGCCCGTCTCTGGCCCTACCTGCGCACCGGTCAGGCACTGCTGCTCAGCCGCGAACGGACGAACCCGGTGGACCCGCGCGCGGTGCGCATCAACTGGCTGGGCGAACACCTGGGATACCTGCCGCGCACCGACAACTTCCTCGCATCGGATCTGCTCGATCACGGTGCCGAGGTCATCGCGCGCATCCACACGTTGCGCGAAACCGACGACCCCTGGGCGAGGATCGACCTGGACCTCTACCTCACCGGAAACCGGTAGTGTGAAAATCGCGCGCAGCGCGCAGGACCCATCGTTGCCCATGCCGCTATCTCGGCTGGACGGTCCGCGGTCTTCTGCGCTGCGTTCGTGCTTTGGAGTGCGGGGCTTGACCCCGCTTTCACGCGCGGAAGCTTGCTTCCGCGGCAGGGGCGAGCCTTCTGCAGGGCAAAGCGGCGGCAAGCCGCCGCACTCCACAGGGCACCTGCGGTTTGATCCTTCGGGGTGGGGCGCCGCGCCGCCGGATCAGCTGGCGTTGCGGTTGAGGCGTTCCACCGCGTCCATCGCGGCGCGGGCGGCGATGTCGATATCCCCTTCGCGGCCGGCGAGGGTGAGGCGGCCGAAGGCGCCCACCGCGTGCGCCTCGCACAGGGTGATGTTCGAGGCTTTTTCGGCCTCGTTGGCGGCGTAGATGATGTAGCCTGCGGGCTCGGTCTCGAGGATGAAGATGCTCTCGCCGGCGAGCACCATCGAGCCCTTGCGGTTCTGGCGGTTGATCAGCACCGCGTGGTCGGGATTGATGCCCCGGATGATCTCGTGCCAGGCCACCCGGCAGTTCTTGCGCGCGGACACCTCCGACCGCATCCAGTGCAGCACCACATCGGACGCTTCCTGCACGCTGGCCTGATCCCGGTGATGAATGTTCATTGACCCGAAAGCGCGCTCGATCACCTGTCCCCCCAGATGCACCGGGGCGGCCTTCAGCGCGACGTCGGTCAACCGGTGGATCGCCATGCCCGGTTCCACCTCCAGCCAGAGGCAGGAGTCGCCGGGCTTGGGCAGAAATCCCTGCGACACCGTCGCCATATACGACGCCAGTTGCGGCTGCAACGCGTCGATATGCACGTACGTGCGCAGTGAGATCAGGGGCGCATCCATCAGAACAGCCGGTCCAAGTTGACTTCCTGAAGAGGGGTCCGCAGAGCCGTGAACGAGTGAGCGGGGCGAACGGCCCCGCGCCGGGGAATGCTTCGGCGATACCGGTCCGCACTGCGACACGTTCCGCCGGATGCGGCGGCGGATGATACCGTTTTCCCGCCCCGGAGGCACACCCGCACGCCCACGCGACAACCGGGCGGTGCCTGCACAGAACCGGTCGCCGGTCCGCGCCGGCGACGGGCCATCATCACCGATACCGGAAAACCTTACCGCCGAGGGTGAATCCTACCACGCCCGAGGCGCAGGGATGTCGCAGGACCGGGGCTTCCGGCAATCCACACTTCCACGCGGTGTTCGCGCGCCACGGTCTGTGTTACCCATGGCAGTCCTCGTACCCACTGGGAGCCGTAATGAACGCACCTGAACTGCACATTCGTGTCGATACCCGCGAGAAGGGCCGGATCATCAAACGCCTGGAGGGCCTGACCGGGGTGACGCTCGAATTCGCCGAGATGGACGTCGGCGACTACCTGCTCCCGGGCGACCTGATCGTCGAACGGAAATCGGCCACCGACCTGATCCTGAGCGTGGTGGACCGGAGCCTCTGGGACAAGGTCGCCAAGCTCAAGAGCCAGCATTCCCGCGTGGTGTACATCATCGAGGGGGACCTCTACGCCGCGCGCTTTCACCAGCAGGCCCTGGACATCCACCGGGCACTGGCGACGATGGTCGTGGGCCACGGCGTGTCCGTGCTGCCCAGCCCGGATCCGGACAACAGCGGCATGCTGGTGTACCTGCTCGGGCTGGCTTCGGCACAGGGCACCGCGGCCGCCGAGCGCCCCGGCAAGCCCACCATCCGGCGCGATGCCCAGCTGTATCTGCTCGGTGCCCTGCCCGGCATCGACCCGGACCGCGCAGAGGCATTGCTGCGGCACTTCGGCTCCGCGCGCAAGGTGCTCGCGGCAGACGCCGACGCGCTGGCTGCGGTCGGCGGCATCGACCCGGAACGCGCCGCCCGCATCGCCGAGGTGCTGGAGCATGGCGGCTAGAGAAACACCGAGCCATGTCCTTCGACAGGCTCGGCACGAATGGCGGGTGGATGATTCCGTTCGTGGTGAGCCTGTCGAACCATGAACGGAATCATCCACCCGCACCGGCGGCCCTTCAGATCCAGCCGACCAGCAGCGGCACCAGCAGCGCGGTGAGCAAGGCATTCAGCGCCATCGCGATCCCTGCGAAGGTGCCCGCCAGCTGGTTCACCTGGAAAGCGCGGGCCGCGCCGATGCCGTGCGAGGCGACACCCACCGCAAAGCCCCGGGCCGCCCAGTCGGTCACCTTGAGCGCGTTCAGCAGCGGCGTGACGATCATCGCCCCGATGATCCCGGTGACGATTACCAGGGTCGCGGTCAGGGAGGCCAGGCCGCCGAGCTCCTCCGCAATGCCCATCGCAATCGGCGTGGTGGCCGATTTCGGTGCCAGGGAGAGCAGGGTCTCGCGGCTGCCACCGAGCGCGGCCGCGACCGCGACCGCCGAGACCACCGCAGTGACTGACCCCGCCAGCAGCGCTGCCAGCATCGGCACCAGCAGGCGTCGCACGCGATTGAAGTTCCGGTACAGCGGCACGGCCAGCAGCACCGTCGCGGGTCCGAGCAGGAAGTGCACGAACTGGGCACCGTCGAAATAGGTCGCATAACTCGTACCGGTGACCACCAGCACCGCGACCAGCAGCGCAATCGCCACCGCCACCGAATTGACCAGCGGCGATCCGCCGGCCGCCCGGTGCAGCGCGTGTCCGATCGCATACGCCGCAAGCGTGGCCGTCAGCCAGAGCAGTGGCTCCTGCTGCAGGTAGACCCACAGCAGATCGAGGGGGTCCGCTCCGTCCACCGGGCCGCTCACGGATTCTGCTCCGCTTCCTGCAGCCCCATCTTGCGCATCACCCAGAAAAAGACCAGCCCGGTGACCGCGATGGTCAGCGCGGTGGAGACGAAGAGTCCGGCCAGCAGCGGCAGCCACTCCGCCTTGATCCGCGCGACGTGCAGCATCACCCCGACACCTGCCGGGACGAACAGCAGCGACAGGTGGGAAAGCAGGACGGCCGCCACCGCATTCAGCTCGTCGGGCACCTCCCGCAGCGCGGCGAGGGCAACCAGCATCAGCAGTGTGCCCAGCACCGGGCCCGGGATCGGGACTCCCGCGGCGCGGACGATGACTTCGCCGAGCAACTGGCAGACCAGCAAGGCAAGGATGGCGTGCACCATGATCGGGCTCCTGGGGAATCGAGGCGGGACAGACTCAGAACTTTATCGCGAAAATCGCGCGCGGCAGACGCGACGCTGGACAGATACCCCTTTGCTGCGGTGCAATAGCGTCCACCCAAGCCAAAGCCGGAGCGAGCGGAT
>SKQM01000133.1 GCA_007119005.1 Thioalkalivibrio sp. | reverse complement strand
CGTCGCGGATGTCGATGCCGGTGGGGCAGACCTGCACGCAGTAGCCGCAGTCGATGCAGTCGCCGACGTCCGCCTGCTGCCGTTCCTCGCGGGTCTTCAGGTCGCGCGCGGGCTTCGCCCGGCCGGCAGGGCCTTCGCCGCGGGCCTGGTCGTAGGAGACGATCAGCGTGTCCCGATCGAACATCACCGACTGAAACCGCGCGTAGGGGCACATGTAGGTGCAGACCTGTTCGCGCGCGAGGCCGGCGAAGGTGTAGGTGGTCACCGTGAGCAGCCCCGCGGTGATGTAGGCGGCGTTCGCCGCCTGGCCGGTGAAGAAGTCGCGCACCAGCGTCGGTGCATCGGCCCAGTACAGCACGAAGCCGAGCCCGGTCGCGAACGCCACCAGGAGCCAGGACGCGTGTGTAGCGCCCAGTTTCAGGATCTTCTCGGCGTTCCAGGGCTGCTTCAACAGCCGGAGGCGCGCCGGTCGTTCGCCCTGGATCCGGCGCTCGATGAACATGTACACGTCGGTCCACAGTGTCTGGAAGCAGAAATAGCCGCAGAACACGCGCCCCGCGATACCGGTGACGAAGAACAGTAGCAGTGCCGCTATCATCAGCAGCCCCGCCAGCCAGAAGATGTCCTGCGGGTAGACGACCAGGTCGAAGAGGTAGAAGTGCCGGTTCGGAATGTCGAAC
The DNA here is from genome assembly GCA_007119005.1 of Thioalkalivibrio sp. Lineage (GTDB taxonomy): Bacteria > Pseudomonadota > Gammaproteobacteria > Ectothiorhodospirales > Ectothiorhodospiraceae > Thioalkalivibrio. The sequence goes on along the minus strand of SKQM01000133.1, from coordinate 2,127 downwards.
AGCACCGCCTGTGAGGGCCCGGTCTCGCGCTCCCAGCGCAGCCACGGGAGCAGGAAGAAGACGCCGTAGGCAAGCAGCAGGATGCCGGTCTTCAGGTTCCGGAAGCGCCCGGTGACCGATCGCGGGTGGATCGGGATGCGGGCCTCGAACAGCGACTGCGACATGATGGACTCATCGGCCGGCAAACACCGGCAACCTCCGCGGGTACGACGACGGGTGGCGGCTCGAAGCGGCGGCACGCTTCCCGTGCATGCGTCGACCGAACGACCGCGGTGATTGTAGACCCGGAGTCACCCCTGGCGGCCAGAAGACACGACGTGCTTGTGGATGAGACCGCCGCGCAAGGGGGAGCCCCGCCCCCCTTACTGGGGGCGGTGGCCGGAAGACACGCCCGCTATTGCCCGCCGCCCAGCGAGTGCACGTACGCGGTCAGGACCTTGATCTCGGCCGGAGACAGGCGATCGGCGAAACCGGGCATCACGCGCTGCACGCCGTCGTGCACGAAACGGGCAACACGGGCGACGCGCTCGGCGTCATTCGCCGCTCCAGGCACGTCCACCAGACCCCAGATATTGTTGGTCAGGTTCGGCGCACCCTGCGAGGCGAGCCCCTGGGCATCCATCCCGTGGCACTGGAAGCAGCCGCCCAGATGGCCGGTGAAAATCTCGGCGCCGGCGCTGACGGCGTCTTCGTTCATGTCGAAGCCGTTCAGCGACAGCACGTAGGCGGCGACCTGCTCGAGCTGCTCACTGTTCAGGGTCTCGCTGTAGCCCGGCATGTAGCCCAGACGACCGAGCACCAGGGTTTCCTCGATCTGCTCCACCGTGCCGCCCCAAAGCCAGTGGTCGTCGCGCAGGTTGGGATACTGCGTCATCACGCCAGCGCCGCCGGTCTGGTGACAGGCCGCACACCAGGTTCCGTAGGAGCCCTTCGCGTAGGCGTTCACGAAGCTCATCGCGTCCACGTCGGCGAGGATCTCGTCGTACTCCATCGCGCCGACGCGTTCCAGCATCTCGCGCTGGCGCACCGCGTGCTTGCCGGTCTGCATGTCCCTCGCGAGCAGCGAGCGGGTGTTCCAGTGGGTGGTGACCTCTTCGCCGTCATCCATGAAGGTGATGGTGTTCAGGCCCTTGGTGAACGTTCCGCCGATCGGCCAGGCCGGGAACAGGATCCAGTACACCACCGCGAAGACGACCGTCGCGTAAAAACCCCAGAGCCACCAGCGCGGCAGCGGATTGTTGTATTCCTGCAGGTTCGAGTCCCAGACGTGTCCGGTGGTCTCGACCTCACCAGGCTTCTTGCTCGGATTTTCGTTCGTGCTCATGACTGTTTTTCGCCCTTGTTGCGGTCGCCGGAAGCAGCATTCGGATCCAGCGGGGAATCCTCGTCGTCCAGCGGAATGTAGCGGTAGGACTCGAAGCGCCTGGAACGGCGGCTGTTCGAGAAGAGATAGATCACGATCGCGATGAACGTGCTCATGAACAGCAGCAGCGCGACGATCTTGCTGTTGCCCAGATCGGTGATCCAGCTCCAGAACTCAGCCATACCAGACCCTCGCGCTGCGACCCCGCGGCCTAACGGAACTCGGCAAAGTAGCCCTCGGAATACTGGTTGAAGTCCACCATGGTCCCCAGTACCTGCAGGTAGGCCACGATGGCGTCCATCTCCGAGATGAACGAGGGGTCGCCGTCGAAGTTTTCCCGCTGCGCCTGCGCGATCAGATTGTCCTCGGCCCGGTTGATGTCGAGCATGACCGCGACCTCTTCGCCGAAGCGCTCCACGTTGGCCTCGAACTCCTCCTGGTTGATCGAGTAGGGCACGCCGACGCGCTTCAGTGCGATCATCCGCTGCTCGATGTCGGAGAAGTCCAGCCGGTTGGTCGCGAGCCACGGATAACCCGGCATGATCGACTCGGGCACCAGCGACTTCGGGTTGATCAGATGCTGTACCTGCCACTCGTTGGAGTACTTGCCACCCACCCGCGCGAGGTCCGGGCCGGTGCGCTTGGAGCCCCACTGGAACGGGTGGTCGTACTGCGACTCCGCTGCCAGCGAGTAGTGGCCGTAACGCAGCATCTCGTCGCGGAACGGGCGCACCATCTGCGAGTGGCAGGTGTAGCAGCCCTCG
>SKQM01000225.1 GCA_007119005.1 Thioalkalivibrio sp. | reverse complement strand
CGGATTGCACTACCGCGCCTTGGGTATCGAAGTCCCAGATGGGATCCTGTGGTTCTGGATCGGCTCGCACTCAGAATACGACAAGCTGATACGCGGCTGAATTGGCACGCGCCAAGTGAGCGGGGATTCGGGCAACCTGTGATCGCAGTGAATTACCGATCCCTCACCCACTTGCCGCGGACGGCTGGGCAGCGGGCACAACCCACGGTAAGCTCCAACACGATCCCATCAACCCTGCGTAAACACCATCCGAACGCGGGCGCCGCCCAGTTCGGGTGCCTGTTCGATATGCAACTCTCCCCCGTGATCCCGCACCAGCGTCTGCACGATGTGCAGCCCCAGCCCCTGACCGCCCGGCCGGGTATCGCGGCGCGTGCCCCGTTGCAGCACCGCTTCCCGATCCGCCTCATCGATGCCCGGCCCGTCGTCGTCCACCGTCAGCTCGAGGCGCCGGGTCCCGCAGGTCAGCCCGACCCGCACTTGCGAACGCGCGTGCCGGATCGCATTGTCCAGCAGATTTCCCAGCAACTCGAACAGCGCCCCGGTCTCCATCCGCAGCGTGCACTCGGGCCGCAGCGACGTGACCAGCTCGACTCCCTGCTGGTCCGCGATCCGGCGCAATGCGGCACAGGTCCGCTCGATCACCGGGGCCACGGCGACCGGCGGCTGGAAGGGCGACGGACCGAGACGCTGCGCCTGGTTCAGCTCGTGCTGGATCATGCCCTGCATGCGTTCGACCTGCAGCAGCAGCTCCCGGCGTTCGGGAGCTTCGCCCGCGATCCCGAGGCGCAGCGCCGAAAGAGGCGTCTTGAGGCTGTGCGCGAGGTCCGCCAGCGCATGGCGCTGGCGTTCCAGGCGATCCCGCTCGAATTCGAGCAGCGCGTTGATGCTGTCGGTCAGGGTCTGGATCTCGCGCGGGTACGGCCCGCCCAGCTCACGATTCTCGCCCTGGCGCACCGCCTCGAGGTCGGCGCGCACCCGCCGCAGCGGGCGCAGGCCCCAGAAACCGAGAGCGAGTGCCTGCCCCGCGATCAGCAGGACCGTCAGCAGGCCGAGCCCAAGCCACAGGGTGCGCCGGTAGCGTTCCATCTGGGCCTCGTAGGCGTCGCGTTCCTCCAGCACCTGGAAGGTCAGGGCCACGACCTGCCCGGGCAGCTCCCACTGCACGGTCATCGCCCGCTCGAAGAATCCGCTGTCGCGCCAGTCGGCGAGCGATGTGCCCAGCGCCGAAGGCGAACGCCAGAGCATGGCGCCGTCGGCATCCAGGATCCGCGCGTACAGCCCGCCACCGGGCAACGCCAGGCGCGGATCCGGAAGAACCGCGGGCAACTGGACCTCGCGCGGACCGGAGACTTCGACAATGCCCATCAGCAGCAGCAACTGCGCATCCAGCCGTGTCACCACCGCGTCCTCGGCGTTCTCCCGGAAGGCGCGCTCGAGCAGCGTCGCGGTGAGCACGAAGAACACGGCGATGACCGCGGCCGCCACCAGGCTGATGCGCAGCCGCAGGCTCAGGCCCGGGGCGCTCATGGATCGCTGCTTGGGTTCCCGCCCGGCTGCAGCGTGAAGCGGTAGCCGCGTCCGCGCAGCGTCTCGATCACCCCCAGGCTGCCGTCGGGGTCCAGCTTGCGGCGCAGACGCCCGATCAATACCTCGATCACGTTGCTCTCGCGGTCGGCGTCGTGCTCGTACAGGTAGTCGGACAGCACATCCTTGCTTAGCGGCCGACCCGCCTGCCGCACTAGTTGCAGAAGCAGGCGGTATTCGAACGTGGTCAGGCTGACCGGCTCGCCGCGCAGCCGGACCGAGTCGGTCGCCGTGTCGATCACCAGCGGACCGAAGTCCAGCCGCTCCTGCCCGTCCTGCAGGCTCCGCCGCACCAGTGCCCGCAGCCGGGCCTGCAGTTCCTCCACGTGGAACGGCTTGGTGAGGTAGTCGTCGGCGCCGGCCTCCAGCCCCTCCACCTTGTCCTGCCAGCGGTCGCGTGCGGTCAGGATCAGGATGGGCAGGCGCGGCTTCACCGCCCGCGCCTTCCGGATGAGTTCCAGGCCATCCAGACCGGGCAAACCCAGATCGACGATCGCGACGTCGCAGGCGTACTCGGTGAGCAGATACAACCCGGTCTTGCCGTCCGCGGCCGGGTCGACCCGCCAGCCCCCGGTGGCCAGCGTGTCAGCGATACGCTGGCGCAGACCATCATCGTCCTCGACCAGGGCGACACGCAGGTTCACGGCCGCGCACCCTCGGCGCCGCGGATCTCCAGGTCACGCACCTGCTGTTCCCCGGTCAGCACCCGGATCAGGTAGACCACCTGGCCATTGCGCTGCTCCGAGCGCGCGGAAAGAATGCGCCCGCCATGGGTCCGCTCCACCTGGGCCACCGCCTCCTCGAGGGTCACGGGCGCGGCGCTGCTCGTGACGGGCACTCCCGTGAGCAACGCGAGCAGCAGCGCGGCGAAAATCACCACGCGCCCGCGGCGGGCTGGACGATGGATTCGGTTCGGGTCCTGGTGCATGTTGCGCTCTCCGGGTCCTTCAGCATCCCCGGGCGGTGGTTCCGGGTGTTCTCTGGATGCCCGCAGCTGCCATGCAGCCCCTGCGGTCACGTATTACACTAGAAGCGTAGCCTGAACCTCGTCTGAAGACGACACCTGATTGCGATGAGCAGCGAGACAGCGGCAGCCACGAACACACCCGAACTCCGGTCCGAGTGCGGCGAACTGGCCTGGCGCGAACTGCTCCCGCATTTCGCCCGCGGTGCCGTGGTGCGCGTCGATCCCGGACTCGACCTGGTCACGGTGGCCGGGGCCTTTCGTGACGACGACGCCGCGCGCGTGGGCGCCTGGATGCGCAGCGGCGCGGTCGGCCGGGCCAGCGACGACGATGCGCGGCGCTGGACACGGGTCGAACCCGTATTTCAGGCCATTGTCGTCGCACCCTGGGTGCTGGCGCAGGAACTGGCGGTCACTCACTAGCGGCCATGGCCAGACTCTCTTTCGTAATTCCCTCTCCCCAGCCCTCTCCCGCGAGCGGGAGAGGGGGATTTGGCACGCGCTGCGCGCATTTTTCACATCAAGGAGCACACCCATGCTGAAGCTCAACATCGATACGGTGCTCTGGGTGGTCGCCTCAACCCGGGAATTCCACGCGAAGGAGGAAGTCGTCTTCCCCGACGACTCGTTGGAAGGCAACGACGACGACTGGGCGATGCAGGTCCTCGCGGACCACGGCAGCGACCTGACGCTGCAGGAACTGCGCATGGGGGTACACGCACTGGATCCCGAACAGCAGGCGGAGCTCCTGGCGCTGAAGTGGCTGGGACGTGGCGACTACGGTCCCGACGAGTGGGAAGAGGCCCGCCGCGACGCCAAGGAGAATTGGTGTCCCGAGATCATGGACCGGCTGATCGCCACCCCGCTGATTTCCGAATACCTGCTCGAAGCCCTCGACACGCTGGGGATCGAGCACGAGGAGTGAACTACCCCTTTCGGAAGCCCTGCTCAAGCCGACTCCATGCAGGGCTCGACGGTCTCGGCATCTGAGCGGCCGACCTGCCACCCGCGCTGATCTGGGCGAACGAAGGCTCTGGAATTTCCCGGATCGACGCTTCCACGGGTGATCGATCCATCGCGGTGCCGGAAATCAGCAAAGATCCTGGAAATACCGGATTTGAGCGTCTAGTCTACCGTGTTGGTAGTAATCGTTCGTGATAGCCGTCGCAACGCCTGCAGATCATGCGCGGTAGCCGACATGACCGAGGCGAGCGACCAATGGACGTCCGCCCCCGAAAGGGGGTGCCCGGAATCAGCCGGAAATAAGAACAGGCGGTCTCGCGGGGCCGCCTAGTCGTGAGACCAACCCTCAGACGGAGGAGCCCTAACCCTATGAAATGTTCTCGTACCCTTGCCGCGGGGATCGCGGTTTCCATGATGGCACTGACCTACGTGCCGCAAGCCGCCGCCGATACCACGCGTGGCGAGTTGCTCACTTCTTCCTGCTTCGCCTGCCACAGCATCGACGGGACCGGCAACATGCCGAACCTGGTCGGGTATCCGCGGGATCTGCTGATCTCGCAGATGAAGGCCTTCAAGGACGGCTCGCGCGTGGGCACGATCATGAATCGCCTGGCCCGCGGCTATACGGAAGAAGAAATCGTCCTGATGGGCGACTACTTCGCGAAAATACAATAAGGCAGGGGGCTAAAGGACATGACCAATTTTTCCCGTCGTAACTTTCTGAAGGCTGTCGGCATCGGTGGCGCCGCCACGGTGGCCGGCTTCGGCTGCGCCCCGAACGGCAGGGCAACAGCGTCCCGCAACGGCCACGTCGTGGTGGTCGGTGGCGGCTCTGGTGGCGCCACTGCAGCCAAGTATCTGAAGCGGTTTTCGCCCGATATGGACGTCACCCTGATCGAACCCACCGCGACCTACCACACCTGCTATGGCAGTAACTGGGTGTTGGGTGGCCATGCCCAGATGGACGACATCGCACAGACCTATGACGCGCTGCAGAGCCGTCACGGCGTAAAGGTGGTGCAGGACTCGGTGACCGCAATCGACCCCGCGCGCCGTACCGTCCGAACCGCTGGCGGCGAAACCATCAGCTACGATCGCCTGGTAATGTCGCCCGGCATCGACTTCCGCTATGACGCCGTCCCGGGTATCACCGAAGCGGACAGTGGGCGCATTCCGCACGCCTGGAAGGCCGGCGAGCAGACCGTGATCCTGCGCCGGCAACTCGAGGCCATGCCGGATGGCGGCGTGTTCGTGATGGTCGCACCGGGCAACCCGTTCCGCTGCCCGCCGGGGCCGTACGAGCGTGCGTCGATGGTCGCCCACTACTTCAAGCAGGCCAAGCCCCGCTCGAAGATCATCATTCTCGACAACAAGGAGAACTTCTCCAAGCAGGGCCTGTTCATGGCTGGTTGGGAACAGCACTACGGCGACATGATCGAGTGGGTGCCAAGTTCCCGCGGCGGCCAGGTGGAAGAGATCGACGCGGCGAACCTGACCGCGATCTCCGACGGCGGCTTCAACGAGTTCAAGGCCGACGTGCTGAACTACGTCCCGCCGCAGACCGCAGGGAAGATCGCGATGGATACCGGGCTGGCCGGTGACGGCTTCTGGTGCCCGGTCAACCAGATGACCTTCGAGTCGACCATCCACCCGGGCATCTACGTGATCGGCGACTCCAGCGTGGCCGGCGCGATGCCGAAATCCGGTCACTCCGCGAACAACCAGGCCAAGGTGGCCGCGGCGGCGATCATCCGCGAACTCGCGGGCCTGGATCCGGTGGAACCGTCCACCGCGAACACCTGCTACAGCCTGATCACGCCCGACCATGCGATCAGCGTCGCCGCGGTGTACGCGTACAAGGATGGCACGATGGCCGGGGTGGAAGGCGCGGGTGGCGTGAGCCCGGCCGATGCGCCGGCATCCGTCCGCCAGATGGAAGCCGTTTACACCAAGGGCTGGTACGACGGCATCACCGCCGATATCTGGGGCTGATCGCCTCTCGCACTGCCGGCAGTGACGAGGCCCCGGACCGCAATGGTCCGGGGCTTTTTTATGGACTGCGGCGGCTCGCCGCCGCTTTCCCCGCAGGGGGCTCGCCCGCTGTCGCGGAAGCGAGCTTCCGCGTCCCAAAGCGGGAGCAAGCTCCCACACTCCACATTCGGCCCTGCTCCAACCCTTTCAGGCGTTCAGATCGGGAATCAGCCGGCTGCGCAGCCGCTCGATCGCGTCCTTCAGCTGGAGCTTGCGTTTTTTCAGCCGACGCAGGGCGAACAGGTCCGGTGCCGCAGCCTCCTGCAGCGCGTGAATCGCGATCTCCAGCGCCCGGTGCTCGGACTGCAACTCGACGATCCGTGCACGCAGCTGACTCTCGTTCTGGACCACGATTCCCCCTGCTCCCGATAAGGCTCGCGTATCATCGCAGAGCGGGCACCGCACCGCCAACGGACAGAACCGGAGGAACCATGGGCATCACCAACCGGCCGCTGGAGATCGTCACGCCGCGGGGCATCCGCCTCAGCGGGGTGATCGCGCAGCCCGAAGGAACCCCGATCGGACAGGCCTGCATCGCCCACTGCTTTGCCTGCTCCAAGGACTTTCCGGCCACCGTCCGGCTCGCACGGGCGCTGGCGCAGGAAGGCATCATCACGCTGCGCTTCGACTTCATGGGACTGGGTGACGCCGAGGGCCGCTTCGAGGACAGCAGCTTCCAGACCTACTGCGAAGACCTCGGCGCTGCGCTGGACGCCTTCGATCGCGATACCGGGTTCTTCACCGACCTGCTGATCGGGCACAGCTTCGGCGGGGCGATGGCCCTCGCGCTCGCGGGGCTGCGTTCGGAGTTGCGGGCGGTCGTGACCATCGCGGCCCCAGCAGAACCGGGGCACGTGACCCGGTTGTTTGGCGCGCAGGCACACGGCATCCGCGAGACGGGCGCGGCCGAAGTCGAGATCGGCGGGCGGAAAATCCGGATTGGCCGGGAATTCCTCGAATCGGTCGAGGAACAGGACCTCGACCACGCGCTCGAGGCGCTGGGCCGTCCACTGCTGGTGCTGCACGCGCCGAAGGACACAGTCGTCGGCATCGATCACGCCCGCCGGATCTTCGCCCGCGCGAAGCACCCGAAGAGCTTCGTCTCGCTGCATCAGGCGGATCATCTGCTGACGCGCCCCGAACACACGGCCTATGTGGCGCGCCTGATCCACGCCTGGGCGTACGATCTGCTACGGCCTCACCAGTAGTTCTCCACCGCGATCTGCCCCGCGTGGCCGCGCCGGTTTCGCTGCAGTCCGCGCGCCTTCAGCACAGACTGGGTATCGCGGACCATGTCCGGGTTGCCGCAGATCATCACCTGGGAATGCTCCCGGTCGATCTCGAGCCCGCACAGCGCCTCCAACTGCCCCTGCTCCAGGAAACCGGGAATCCGCGCCCGCGGGATCGTTCCGACCGTCTCGCGGGTGACCAGCGGCTGGTAGTGGAAACGGCCCGGAGCACGCTGGGCAAAGCCGTCGATCCGGTCCCGGTAGCTCAATTCGGCGGCGTAGCGCACCGAGTGCACCAGCCGGATGTTTTCGAAGCGCCGCCAGGGTTCGTCGGTGCCGAGCATGGACAGGAAGGGTCCGAGTCCGGTGCCGGTCGCGAGCAGCCAGAGGTCGCGCGCATCGGGCAGCTGGTCCAGCGTGAACAAGCCGGTGGAGCGCGGCATCAGTTCCACGTCATCGCCCGGCTGCAGGTGCAGCAGCCGGTTCGTCAGCGGACCGTCCGGTACCGTGACCAGGTGAAACTCCAGCGGGCGGACATCCGGAGGGTTCACGTACGAATACGGACGCGCCACCCACTCCCCGCCGATGAACAGGCGCAGCCGGTTGTACTGCCCGGCCTTGAACGGCTCGACATCCGCATCCACGCGCAGGCTGAACAGGCGTTCGGTCCACCGCTTGATTTCCCGAACCTGTCCCTTCACCCAGCCCATGCCACCTCCATCTTCAAAAAAGTCCCTGTGCACGGTGGCGGCGCCGTGCCCGCCTTTCAAGGGTCCCACATCATTGACCCGCGTATTCCACGGGGGCTGCCGATCCGCGAACCAGCCTGCCAGTATAATCCCCGGTTCGGAAACCCAAAGAATCGGAGGACCCCATGGCCCGCACCCCGTCCCAGATGATCGACCTCGGCACCGAGGCCCCGAACTTCAGCCTGCCCGACGTGGTATCCGGCAAGAAGATTTCCCTGGACGACTTCCCGGATGCCAAGGGCTTCATGATCGCCTTCATCTGCAACCATTGCCCGTTCGTGCAACTGATCCGGCACGAGTTCGCCCGCTACGGCCGGGAATACACCGACAAGGGCATCGCGGTGATCGCGATCAACTCCAACGACATTCAGGCCCACCCCGAAGACGGGCCGGACGCGATGCGCGACGACGCGCGCCGTTTCGGCTACAAGTTCCCGTATTGTCTGGACGAGGACCAGTCCGTCGCGAAGGCCTACCAGGCCGCCTGCACCCCCGACCTGTACCTCTTCGACGCCGACCGCAAGCTGGTCTACCGCGGCCAGTTCGACGCCGCCCGGCCCGGCAGCGACGCCCCGGTCACAGGAGCGGACCTGCGCGCGGCCAGCGACGCGCTGCTGGCCGGCCAGGCGATCCCCGAGGAGCAGAAGGCGAGCCTCGGCTGCAACATCAAGTGGAAGCCGGGCAACGAACCGGCGTACTACGGCTGAACCGGTAGGCGGCGGCCGAGCCGGGCCCGGCGGCCGCCAACGATCCGGAGCGGTCACTCCATGCCGCCGAACAACGTCGTCGAAGGACCGAAGGTCGCTACCTGGCACTGCCCCTCGTGCCGGGAACCGGTACCGCGCCTGCTCCCCAACGGCCAGAGGAACCGTGTGCGGCTTCGGGACAGCGACATGCTGCTGCCCGTCGCGGAGATCGGCGCCGCCGCAGCACGCGTCCCCGGCCCGCGCGCCAGCGAGGTCTGTTTCGCCTGCGCCCAGGCCTACCGGGAACTGCTCGGCACGCTGATCCGCCCCCCGGGCGAAGACGGCGACGCGCGGGGCGGCCCGGGCCTGAACGACACCGGCATCGTCGGGGCGCTGCTGCCGATTGCCGGGCGCGGGACCCGGGTGCTGATCTTCCACGTGATCGCCGGAGCCCTGAAGAGCACCGAGACCGAGGAGCTGCGGCACCTGAATGCCGACCGGCTCACCTACCCGGGCACGCGCGGCGCGATCGCCCCCCTGTTGTGGTCGCTCTACGAGCAGCACCTGCTGCAGCTGCACGCCAGTGCACAACCGAACCCACCCGACCCCCGCCCCTGACGCCCCCGCCGAAGGTCGCCGAGAGGGCTCGCCTCCCACAAGGGATTCAGCCCCACCTGTAGGACCCCACCTGTGGGAGGCCAGCCCCCTGGGCGACGGTCTTCAGTGCCCACAGGCCGAAGGTCGCCGAGAGGGCTCGCCTCCCACAAGGGCTCGGCCCACGGGGTATTGCAGTTGGCCCGCCCCCGTCGTCAACCCGTTACAATGACGGATCGGGTCGATGGCGACCCAGAACGACGGGGAGAAAGACCCGCGTGAAGACTCTCGCGATCTACAACCTGAAGGGTGGCGTCGGCAAGACCGCAGCCGCGGTCAACCTCGGCTACCTGGCCGCGCAATACGGCTGGAAGACTTTGCTCTGGGACCTCGACCCGCAGGCCGCCGCAACCTGGTACCTCGGCCTCGAACCCGGCGTGCAGGACAGCGTGAAGAAGCTCGCGCGCGGCAAGCGTGACTGGAAGGACTCGGTGCGCGAGACCGCCTGGCCACGGCTCTCCTGCCTCCCCGCCGACTTCGACAACCGCAACCTGGACCAGTACCTGCGCAAGGCCGAACATCCCGAATTCCAGGTGCGCCGGCTACTGAAGGACTTCAAGTCGCAATTCGACCTGATTCTGCTCGACTGTCCGCCGAGCTTCTCCACCGTCACCGAGAACCTGTTTCACGCGGCCGACGTGATCGCGGTGCCGATCATCCCGTCACAACTGTCGATCCGCAGCTTCGAGCAGATGGCGCAGTTCCTCGAGGCCGAAAAGATCCGCCAGGTGAAGCTCTACCCGTTCCTGTCGATGGTGGACAACCGGCGCAAGCAGCACCGCGAGGCCGGGTTGCAGCTGCGCACCGAGATCCCCAACCTGCTCACCACACCGATTCCCTACGCCGCCGCTGTCGAGGCCATGGGCCGGAACCGCGCGCCCCTGCCGGCAAGCCAGCCCCGCGCCCGCGCCACCACCGCCTTCGAACAGCTCTGGCTGGAGATCGCCGAGAAGCTGCACCGGCATTCCTGAGCCCCCTCCCCAACCCTCCCCCACAGCGGGGGACGGGCCGGGGGTGAGAGCCGCCCCTGTCAGGCCTCCGCCTCGTCAGCATCCATCCGCGACAGCATCCGCATGCCACCCACCATGCAGTGCAGAGCCAGCGCCGCGGCGGCCTCGGCACCCGGGCTACCGGCAGCCGGCAGATGCCAGCGCTTCAGACGACAGTGGACCGGCCGCTGCGCCGGAAACTCGCCTGCGGCCGCGGCATCCACCGCCACCAGCAAGTCGGCCCACTCCAGATCCTCGGGTCGCAGATCGCCCATGGACCGCGCCGGACGCACCTCCAGCCAGTCGGACAGGGTTGGCTGCCGGGCCAGATCCCTCACCATGCGTGCGCGCCCGTCATCGTCGACGGCCGCGACCAGCAGGCGTGCGGGGCGTTTATACATGAATCAGCAGAAGGTCGGCTCGGGGCAGCGGGTCTCAGGCATCCCCGAGCACGCGCTGGCGACGCGCCGCCGCGAAATCCAGCATGCGCTGCGTGGCGGTGAGCGCCTTCACGCGCTCCTCCTCGTCCACGAAGATCTCGGCGGTACCGTGCTCCAGCGTGTCTGCAAGACTGCTCAGATCGTTCATCGCCATCCAGGGGCAGTGCGCGCAACTGCGGCAGGTGGCACTGTGCCCACCGGTCGGGGCCTCGATCAGGCGCTTTCCGGGCGCCGCCTGCTGCATCTTGTAGAAGATGCGGTTGTCGGTCGCAACGATGAACTCGGACTCGGGGCGATCCTTCACCGCGGCGATCAACTGGCTCGTGGAGCCGATCACATCCGCCTGCAGGATCACCTCGCGCGGGGATTCCGGGTGCACCAGCACCGCGGCCGCCGGGTGCGCCTTGCGCAGTTTTTCCAGTTCGCGCGAACGGAACTCGTCGTGAACCACGCAGGAACCGTCCCACAGCACCATGTCGGCGCCGG
>SKQM01000100.1 GCA_007119005.1 Thioalkalivibrio sp. | reverse complement strand
ACTTGCCGGAACCGGTGGAACCGACGATCAGCACCAGGCCGTTGCGGTGCATCACGAAGTCCTTCAATACCAGCGGCAGCCCGAGTTCCTCGATGGTCGGGATCTTGAGCTGGATGTGGCGGATCACCATCGCGACCTGGCCGCGCTGATGGTAGACGTTGACCCGGTAGCGGCCGACGTCGGGGCGCGAAATCCCGAAATTGGCCGAGAGGTCCTTCTCCAGCGAGCCCTTCTGCTCCGGCGTCATGATCTCCGCGGCGATCTGTGCGACCTCGCCGGGCTTCAGCGGCGCGCTGGACAGCGGCTGGACGCGACCGTCGACCTTGATGCTGATCGGTGCTCCGGTGATGAAGAAGAGGTCCGACGCCCCTTTCTGGGCCATCAGTTTCAGGTAGGGATCGATCTGTGCAGCCGCCATGGGGGTCACCGTGCGACGAAGTCGTCGGCCGTTTCGGATACCGAGAGCCCGGACAGGTCGTCCATCACATCGGGCTCCTCCTCGCGCTGGGCGCGTTTGCTGTCGAGCTTGATCCGCAGGCGCAGGTCATTCATCGAGTCCGCGTTGCGGATCGCCTCGGGATAGCTGATCTTGCCGGACTCGTAGAGATCGAACAGCGCCTGGTCAAAAGTCTGCATGCCCTGCTCGCGGGAGCGCTTGATCAGGTCCTTCATCTCGTGCACCGCTCCCTTCAGGATCAGGTCCGACATCAGCGGCGTGTTGATCATGATCTCCACCGCGGGAACCCGGCCCTTGCCGTCCTGGGTGCGGATGAGGCGCTGCGACACCACCGCCTTCAGGTTCAGCGACAGGTCCATCAACAGCTGCGGACGCCGGTCCTCGGGGAAGAAGTTGATGATGCGGTCCAGCGCCTGGTTGGTGTTGTTCGCGTGCAGAGTGGACAGGCAGAGGTGGCCAGTCTCCGCGAACGCGATGCCGTAATCCATCGTCTCCCGGTCGCGGATCTCGCCGATCAGGATCACGTCGGGGGCCTGGCGCAGGGTGTTCTTCAGCGCGATCTCGTAGCTCTCGGTGTCGACGCCGACTTCGCGCTGGGTGACCAGGCTCCTGTCATGCGGGTGCACGAACTCGATCGGGTCCTCGATGGTGATGATGTGATCCGCCGCGTTGTGGTTGCGGTAGCCGATCATCGCCGCCAGCGAGGTCGATTTGCCCGACGAGGTCGCGCCGACGAAGATCACCAGCCCGCGCCGCGTCATCGCGATATCCTTCAGCTGCGGCGGCATGTTGATCTCTTCGAAGCTGGGGATCTTGCTCTGGATCGTGCGCAGCACCATCCCGACATGCCCCCGCTGGGTGAAGGCGCTGACGCGGAAACGCGACACGCCCTCCAGCCCGATCGCGAAGTTGCACTCGTGACTGCGGTCGAACTCCGCCGACTGCTTGTCGTTCATCATCGACCGCACCAGCACCTGGGTGTGCGCCGGAGTCAGCGACTGGTCGGTCATCGGTGCGACCAGGCCGTTGATCTTCGCCGCCGGCGGCATGCCGACGGTGATGAACAGATCGGAACCGCCGCGCTCGACCATGGTGCGCAGCAGGTCGTGCATGAAACGTATGGCCTTGTCACGATCCATGGATTCAAACCCCTCGTTGTCTGTTCTGCTTGACCACTTGGTCCATCACCGCATCCGGGATCAGAGCGCGTCCGGGTTCACCGCGCGGCGCCGGGCGTCATCCCGCGTAATCAGCCCCTGCCCGACCATGTCCCGGAGACACTGGTCGAGCGTCTGCATGCCAAGTCCCGCGCTGGTCTGGATCGCGGAATACATCTGCGCGACCTTGTTCTCGCGAATCAGGTTCCGGATCGCCGGGGTGCCCAGCATGATCTCGTGAGCCGCGACCCGGCCGCCGCCGACGCGCTTCAGCAGGGTCTGCGAAATCACCGCGCGCAGCGATTCCGACAGCATCGCCCGCACCATGTCCTTCTCGGCACCCGGGAACACGTCGACGATGCGGTCGATGGTCTTGGCCGCGGAACTCGTGTGCAGCGTTCCGAACACCAGGTGACCGGTCTCCGCAGCCGTCAGTGCGAGCCGGATGGTCTCGAGGTCACGCAACTCGCCGACCAGGATGGTGTCCGGGTCTTCGCGCAGCGCCGAGCGCAGCGCTTCGCTGAAACCGTGGGTATCGCGGTGTACCTCGCGCTGGTTCACCAGGCACTTCTTGGATTCGTGCACGAACTCGATCGGATCCTCGATGGTGAGGATGTGCCCGTACTCGTTCTTGTTCTTGTGATCGACCATCGCCGCGAGCGTGGTCGATTTGCCCGAGCCCGTGGGGCCGGTGACCAATACGATGCCGCGAGGGTAATCGGCGATCTTCTCGAACACCCGGGGACAGCCGAGATCCTCCAGCGTGAGCACCTTGGACGGGATCGTGCGGAAGACCGCGGCGGCGCCCCGGTCCTGCACGAAGGCATTCACCCGGAATCGCGCCAGACCCTTGAGTTCGAAAGAGAAATCCGTCTCGAGAAACTCCTCGTAGTCCTTGCGCTGGCGGTCGTTCATGATGTCGTAAATCAGCGCCTGCACCTCCTTGTGCTCCATCACCGGCACGTTGACCCGGCGCATGTCGCCATCGATGCGCACCATCGGCGGCATCCCCGCGGAGATGTGCAGGTCCGATGCGCCGTTCTTCACGGCAAAAGAAAGCAGTTGGGTGATATCCATTGAGTCCCCCGAACTCGATATAGGCAGTCGCCCGCCTCACGAACACGGTATCGGCGGACGACACTGTTGCTTTAGGGGAAGCGCCGAACAGGTCGATTCCGTTCGTGGTTCGACAGGCTCAATACGAACGGAATCATTCATCTGCCGTTCGTGTTGAGCCTGCCGAAGGACATCGCCAAGTGCTTCCCCAGGGAAGATGCCGCGGCATTTCCCTCCTTGGAACTATATCATAGCGTTATGAAGCAACTGGAAGACCATCGGGCAGGGGTGGAACAGAGAATCCGGGAGGCCTGCAGGCAGTCCGGCCGCGACCGCGAGGAGGTGCGGCTGATCGCGGTCAGCAAGACCCGCAGCCCGGACGAGATCCGCGCGCTGCACGCCCTCGGACAACGGTGCTTTGCCGAGAATTACGTGCAGGAATTCGTCGCCAAACATGACGCGCTGACCGACCTCGACCCGGCGCCGGAATGGCACTTCATCGGCACGCTGCAGACGAACAAGGCCCGGGCCGTGGCGGAGAGGGCCGCGTGGGTACACGGCATCGACCGGCTGAAGATCGCCGAACGCCTGTCCCGGCAGCGGCCGGCCGGTATGCCGCCGCTGCAGGTCTGCCTGCAGGTCGATCTCAGTGGCGAGCCCGGCAAGGGCGGTGTGCCGCCGCAGGAGGCCGGCCCGCTGGCGGAGTCCGTGGCCGGCCTGCCCAATCTCGTGCTGCGTGGCCTGATGGCCATCCCGGCACCTGCCGCGGATCCCGCCGCGCAGCGGCGTCCGTTCGCCCGGCTGCGCGAGCTGCGCGACACCCTGAACGCTCGCGGAATCGCCCTCGACACCCTGTCGATGGGCATGTCCGACGACCTCGAGGCCGCCATCCTCGAGGGCGCGACCCTGGTCCGGATCGGGACCGCACTCTTTGGCCCGCGAGGGCCACACGCGAGGCAGCCATGAACGACGATCGACTCGAAGCCGGCTTCATCGGCGCCGGCAACATGGGCCAGGCGCTGATCGCCGGACTGGTCCGCAGCGGCGTCGCGCCCGACGCGATCGGCTTTGCGGAGCCGGATGGTGACCGCGCGGCGGCCCTGCGCGCCCAGTTCCCCGGACTCGTGCTGCGCGGGCCGCAGGAACTGGCGGCCGAGGTCCGGACCCTGGTCCTCGCGATCAAGCCACAGACCCTGCCGCAGCTGGCGCCAAGCCTTGCGATCGAGGTCACAGCGGCAGAGCCGCTGGTCGTCTCGGTGGCGGCGGGCATCACGACCGACCGCCTTGCCGGCTGGCTCGGCCCGGAGACCCGCATCGTGCGCGCGATGCCGAACACGCCGGCACTGATCGGCGCCGGCATCACCGGGCTGTTTGCCAACCCGCACGCGAGCGCCAGGGATCGGGAGACGGCGGATCGGCTGCTGGGAGCGGTCGGCACGACGGTATGGCTGGAAACAGAGGAGCAGATGCATGCGGTCACCGCGACCTCGGGCAGCGGCCCCGCCTATGTCTTCCTGCTGATCGAGGCAATGACCCGGGCGGCGGAATCCCTCGGGCTGGACCCAGCCACCGCCCGGCGGCTGACGCTGGCCACCGTGACCGGTGCGGCGCGGCTGGCCGACGAGAGCGGCAACGATCCGGCCGAACTTCGCGCACGGGTCACGTCTCCTGGCGGCACCACGGAGCGCGCGATCGCGATCTTCGAGCAGGCCGGGTTCGTGGAACTGGTCGAGACGGCGATGCGCGGTGCGGCTGCACGCAGCCGGGAGCTTGGTGGATAATGCGGCCGGCCACGAGTGCCGGCGACCGGACAGTCGCCGTCAGAACCCTTGGTGCCGGGCGCCGCCCGGTTTAACCTGAAGCAGCCGAATCCGCCGGGGCACCCGGCGACCAGCGGCACCCCGGCAGCGGAGAGCGGAGCAAGCGATGCAAGGCCCCTTCGACCAGATCCTCGATTTCCTGATCAGCACCCTGTTCGGGATCTACATCATCCTGCTGTTGCTGCGCCTGATCTTCGGCCTGGTCCGGGCCGATTTCTTCAACCCGATCTCCCAGGCCGTCGTGCAGCTGACCAATCCGCCGCTGACCCTGATGCGGCGCGTGATCCCGCCGGTGGGCCGTCTGGACCTCGCGGCCGTCGTATTGATCGTGCTGCTCAAGTTCATCGAATTCTGGCTGCGGCTGATCCTGATGGGCGTCGATATCGCACCGTTTGCGGTACTGATCGCGTCCATCCGGGAGGTGCTGGTCACGGCGATCTGGATCTTCATCATCAGCCTCGTGATCGAGGTGGTGATGAGCTGGCTGCAGGCCGGTGGTGCCCGTGCGGGCAACCCGATCGCCCGGCTGGTCGCTGACGTGAACCAGCCGATCCTGGGGCCGCTGCGGAGGGCACTGCCGAACACCGGCGCGATCGATTTTTCGCCGATGCTGGCGCTGATCGGTCTTTACGTGCTGCTGATCCTGGTGCGTTCGATCTAGGGTCGTAAACCACGCGTTCGAAAATGCCGTGGGCTGCTACACTGGTTTAGGGAACCTGGACCAGCGGGACACGGAGGAGACTTCAGGATGACAAATACGCGCAGGCTGTGGGTGAGCACCTGGATCGGCGTTCTGGGCCTGCTGTTGGCCGCCGGTCCCGTCCAGGCGAATGAGGTCGAATTCGACCGCTACGTGGTGCACTACACGGTACTCAGTACCTACTTCCTCTCGCCCGAGGTTGCCAGGGCGTACGACCTTCGCCGCAGCAGGAGCCGTGCGCTGGTCAATGTCGTGATCATGGAGCGCGATGGCGATACGCTGCAACCGGTATCCGGCAAGGTCAAGGGACAGGCCGTGAATCTTTACCGGCAGGTGCGGCACCTGCGCTTCCGCGAGATTCGCGACGGGGATGCCTTCTACCACCTTGCGGAGGTGCCGATACGCCCGGGCGAAGTCGTCGATTTCCGCCTGCAGGTGACCGCCGAGGGCGGAGACGAAGTGATGCCGGTCAATTTCCGTCAGGTGTTCTACCACTACTGAACCGCTCGACACGGCTCGCCAACCCGGAAACAGCGCCGTTATCAGCGGGAAAGCCGCGGGCAGCGCCCATGGCCCACCGGTCAGATCAGGATCGTGACGATTCGCCAAACGCCGTAGGCGATCAGCAGGGCGCCCGCAGCCTGCCGGACGCGCTCGTCGCGAACGAACCGGGCCAGCCGTGCCGCGAACAGGCCCATCAGCATCAGGTTCGGCAACGTCCCCAGCGCGAAGGCCGCCATCAGCAGCGCACCGTCGGCCGCGCTGCCCGCCGCGAGCGTCCAGATCAGCACGCTGTACACCAGCCCGCAGGGGAGCCATCCCCAGAGGCCGCCAACGACGAAGGCCTGTCCCGCGTGCCGCACCGGAATGAAGCGCCGCCCCAGCGGCTCGATCCGGCGCCAGACCGGCCCGCCCAAGCGCTCGAGTCGCGCGAGGATCGGCCACCAGCCCCCAAGGTAGAGGCCGAGCAGGATCAGGAAGACCGCGGCGAGCAGTTCCAGCAACCGCTGGCCCTGCGGCAGCGCACCGAGCAAGGCCGCGCCGAGCAGCCCCGCCAGGGCGCCGGCGATCACGTAACTGCTCATCCGGCCCAGGTTGTAGGCGAGCAGGCGGGGCCAGGTCGCAGATGCGGACCCGGCGTGACTGACGGAAATCGCACCGACGATCCCGCCGCACATGCCGAGGCAGTGCACACCGCCGAGGACGCCGACGGCAAACGCCGCAACGAGGGTACCGACGTCCATCAAAGGCCTGGTCGGGCGCGCCGGCGCGGGTTCGCACCGGGATCACGGCGAAAGTGCGGGAAACGGGTCACGGACATCGCCCGATTGTGCATCATCGGACCGGCCAGCACACCGCCCGAGCCGGAAAGGCGATCAGCAACGCGCTGGCCTCCCGCCGAACAACCGGTTCGGGGGTGCAAAAGCCTGTGGGAGGCGAGCCCCCTCGGCAACCGGCCCGGGCCCTGCGATCAGTCAGGGGCTGGTTTCTTGCCGGGGGCCAGCCCTGTCTCAATTCAACCGGTACTGGGGATGGTAGCGACCGGCGTCGAAGTGGCGGAAGAACTGCTCGAGGCCCGGGTGGTCCACCGGGGAGTCGTCGGCGTCAGGCTGCACGCTTTCCTCCGCCACGTAGATCCGTTCTTCCGAGCCATCGACCAGCACGTAGTACCAGGGCTGTTCGGGATTCGGCAAGGACAAGCGGACCTTGTCCGGAATCTCTGCCGGCGCCTGGAAATGTTCATCCACGTCCACGACGACGCCACGCATGTCGCCGTCCCGGACATGGATGATCTGTCCAATCGCAAATGCCGCGTTGCGCATATACACCTCTTGGGTCGGTTCTCTGCTTACATCATTTGGGCAATCGGCGTGACTTCCAGTTCAACCCCATCGACGGTGGCGATTCGCAACCTCGCCCGGCCTACCCTTCCGCGCCCATGATTCAGCCATGCAAAAACCGGTCCGGCAAAAGCTCCGCAAGGCTCCCGAGCAGGTGGAAATCCGCCGATTCCATTGCCGGACCCCGCGTGTCGGGGTAACGGATCCCGCGCAGATGCTGCACGCCTGCCTCGCGGGCCGTCCCCAGCGCGACAAGGTTGTCATCCACCAGCAGCGTCCGCGCAGGGTGATAACGCTCGACGGTCTGCAGCCGCTTCCAGAAACAGGGTTCCTCCTTCGCACACTCCAGCGCGTGCGCGGAGATGACCTGGTGCAGGTGGTCGCCAACGCCCGTGTGCGCGTGCTTGAACGCGAGCACTTCCGGATGCGCGTTGGTCACCAGCACCAGGCGCTTGCCCTGCAGACGCAGGGTGTCGAGCACGTGCAGCGCATGCGGCTGGAACGCGATGTGTCCGACCAGGCGCTGTTTCAGAGCCAGCAGGTCGAGGCCCGTGAACCGCACCCAGTGATCCAGGCAGTACCACTGCAGGCGGCCGCGGATCCGCTCCATCTCCGCGAACAGCCGCTGGCGCGCCAGCTCCGGTTCGTGCGCGTGCAGCAGCGCGTACTCGTCGGGAATCAGTTCCCGCCAGAAGCGGTTGTCGAAGTGGAGGTCGAGCAGGGTTCCATCCATGTCGAACAGCACCGTGTCGATCTCCATCCACGGCAGGGTGGAGGAAAACGAGGGATTCACCGGATTTTTTGACGTGCTTGCGATGTCCATGCGTAATACTCGGGAAAAGCAGAGAGGTTGTCACGATGGCCCCGACACCGACACGACGTCTTCAGGGCGTGGCGCTGGCCGCATGCATGGCGCTGGCCCTGCCGCTGGCGACGGCCGCGGAACCCGACCCGTTCGACGACGACAGCCTCTGGGATCCACCCCGCTACGAGAGCAACCGAGGAAACCTGAACTTCCTGGACGCCTTGCCGGACGCCCCGGTGCACCACCACCAGAACCAGATCACCCTGGTATCCAGCAGCCTCGATGACGGCTGGGTGACGCTGCGCCAGTGCCACAACGACATCGACCGCGTGCGGCGGGCGCAGATTCTCTACAATGCTGCCACGACTCGGGATATCGAAATCGAATCGCAGAGCAATATCGAGGAAACCTGGGTGGAGGGCGCCAGCGTACAGCTGCGTCGTGTGCAGCCGGACGCCGAACTCTGCATCCGTGCCCGGTCGCAAATGCTGCGGATTCTCGGCGACGGCCTGTACGTGCTGGAAAACGGCCCCTTCATGCGCCGCTACCTGGACGGCTACTTTCCGATGCGGGTGACCGTTGCGGTGAACTGGGGCGATCTGGACCTGTCGCTCGCCGAGAGCGAGCCGCAGGCGCAGCCCGGGTTCGAGGTGACGGAATCCCCGTATGGCGTGATCATCGAAGCGACCTTCGAGGGCCGGCTGATGACCGAGTTAAGACTGGTGAACGGCGAGGGGCGCTGATCCCCGATGCGTCGTTCCAAGCCCGCGGTCCATGGGCGCCGGACGGTCGCGCGCAGCCGACTGTTCGAAGTCGAAGAAATGCAGCTCGAGTTCAGCAACGGCGTACGCACCCGCTACGAACGCCTGGTCGGGAGCAGCGGCGGCGCAGTGGCCATCGCGGCGATGCCGGATCCCGACACCGTGCTGCTGATCCGCGAGTACGCCGCCGGGACCGATCGCTACGAGCTCGGGCTACCCAAGGGCAAGATCGAGCCCGGCGAGGACATCCTCGCCGCCGCCAACCGGGAAATCATGGAAGAAGTCGGCTATGGAGGGCGCTGCCTGACCCACCTCGGGGCCTTCTCGCTTGCGCCCGGCTACATGTCGCACACCACCCACCTGGTGCTGGCCGAGGATCTCTACGAGGAGCGCATTCCGGGCGACGAGCCGGAGGAGATCGAGGTCGTGCCCTGGTCGATTCGCGAACTCGGCCGCCTGCTGGCACGCGAGGACTGCTCCGAGGCCCGATCCATCGCCGGCCTGTTCATCGTACGCGAACACCTGCTCGGACAGGGCCGCTGACCGACCCGTGAGCACCAAACCGGTGCGGCCACCCCCGGGCTGCACCACGACAGGGCGCGCGAACCCGCACGGCTGCCTGGCCCTGAACTCCCGCCGCCCCTGATTTCACGCCGCCAGCCCGCCCCGGCACAGCGCACGGGTTGCACCGCTTGGGTTCACCCGCCACTGGCACACTTCCTGCTCCTGCACTCCTGAACCGAGCCTGCCGCAAGCCGGCGGGCGCCAGCTGAGCCCAAACGGCCGCTTGACCGATTGCCTTCACGGCATCTCAAGGGGCGAGCGGTCGGTTGCGCCCTGCCGGGTAGGCCCTGCGTTTCAACAACCCCTCAACCTCAGGAGAACGTTGCATGACTCAATCGCCCTGGCTCAGGACCCTCCGCATTCCGGGGGTCGCCCTGGCTCTCACCCTGGCCGCCGGCGCGGCGCAGGCCGAAGACCCGATCAAGGTCGGCATCCTGCATTCGCTCTCGGGCACGATGGCGATCTCGGAGACGACCTTGAAGGACACGATGCTGATGCTGGTCGAGGAACAGAACCGCAACGGCGGCCTCCTCGGACGTCCGCTGCAGCCCGTGGTCGTGGACCCCGCCTCCGACTGGCCACTGTTCGCCGAACGCACCCGGCAGCTGCTGGAACAGGACCAGGTGGACGTGATCTTCGGCGTCTGGACCTCCGTGGCACGCAAGTCGGTGCTGCCGGTGGTCGAGGAGCTGAACGGCATCCTGTTCTACCCCGTGCAGTACGAGGGTGAGGAGTCCTCGCGCAACATCTTCTACACCGGCGCCGCGCCGAACCAGCAGGCGATCCCCGCCGTCGACTACCTGATGAACGAGTACGGCATCGAACGCTGGGTCCTTGCCGGCACCGATTATGTGTACCCGCGCACCACCAACCGTATCCTCGAGGCCTACCTCAAGGCGAACGGCGTGGCCGACGAGGACATCATGATCAACTACACGCCGTTCGGTCACTCCGACTGGCAGAGCATCGTCGCCGAGATCAAGCGCTTCGGCGAGCAGGGCAAGCCCACCGCGGTGGTCTCCACCATCAACGGCGACGCCAACGTGCCCTTTTACCGCGAACTGGGCAACCAGGGCGTGTCTGCCGAAGACATCCCGGTCATCGCGTTCTCGGTGGGCGAGGAGGAACTCTCGGGCATGGATACCCGCCCGCTGGTCGGCCATCTGGCGGCCTGGAACTACTTCATGAGCGTCGATACGCCGGAGAATGCCGAGTTCATCGAAAAGTGGCATGCCTTCATCGGTGACACCAGGCGGGTGACCAACGACCCGATGGAAGCGCACTACATCGGCTTCAACATGTGGGTACAGGCGGTCGAAAGCGCCGGCACCACCGACGTGGACACCGTGATCGATGCGCTGAAGGGTGTGACGGTACCGAACCTGACCGGCGGCATGGCCGAGATGCTGGTGAACCACCACATCACCAAGCCGGTGCTGATCGGCGAGATCCAGGAGGACGGACAGTTCCTCGTGGTCTGGCAGACCGACGACCTGATCCCGGGCGATGCCTGGTCGCCGCACCTGCCGGGCAGCCGCGACATCATCGCCGACTGGACCCCGCCGATCTCCTGCGGGAACTTCAACACCGTGACCCAGACCTGCTCCGGTCAGAACTTCTGATCGT
>SKQM01000163.1 GCA_007119005.1 Thioalkalivibrio sp. | reverse complement strand
GCGCGCAGCCGCTGCCACCAGCCCGCGAAACCCCGCTTCGGCGATGGCAACGTCTCCTTCAGCAGACCGATATCCAGCGGCTTTCCCTCGGCCAGCGCGCGTGGGAAATCCTCGGTGAGCAGCGTTGCGGTTTCCAGTGAGGTCCAACGCGCGACCGTCTCGCGCCCCGGCGTGAGTTCAGGGATACGGCGGCTTTCGCGGTGGGCGTCCGAGGCCATCACCTGGATCAGGCCGGTGCGCACCATGTGCCAGGCCGCGTCCTGCACGCGCGGGCCAAAACGCCCGGTGCAGGATTGCGCGGTCACCTGTGCGAGGCACCCCATCTCGATCCATTCGGAGAGCCGACCCGCGTCCGCTGCGAGTTCTCCGTTACGCTCCGGATGGGCGATGATCGGCTGCAGACCCATGGCCAGGATATCCTCAAGGATGCTAGTCGCACCCAGCGGCACCATGTGCACGGGCAACTCGACCAGTACCGCCCGCTTTCGGTCGCCGATCGTCAGCGCCGTGCCCGCGGCCAATGCCGCCGGCAATTCCGGAACGAGATGGCACTCGTTGCCCGGTAGGACTTCGAGCGGTATTTCGTTCTGGCGCAGATGCTCGCGAAAGTGGGAACAGTGTTCCCGCACGTGACGGGCGGGGTTATCGTACACACCGTTCAGGTGGTGCGGCGTCAGCACGGACAGCGTGATCCCGTCCGCCACCGCCTGCCGGGCCATGTTCAATGCCTGCTCCAGGCTCCTTGCCCCATCGTCGATCCCCGGCAACAAGTGCCCATGCAGATCCACCATCCCCACCCCCGGGGTCGGACCAAGGCAAGCATCTGATTTCATTGCAAACTCCGCACGGAAACGCCCTCGATTCAGCCCTTATTCGCCCCCTTTCTTGGCCCGAAAGCGCGGCTTTAAGCCAAGAGTAGCGCACCTTCCGCCGCCCTGCCGCCACCCAGCGTGGCTTCGCACACCCCACCCCGGAGCCCGGGGGCTTCAAAAACCCAACTCCGTCGCGGACCGGGCGGCTTGCGGCTCCGGCGTGCACCGCGGCGGCTGCTCATCTTCTGCTGGATGTCCCGGGCTTCCTCTCGGCTCTCGGGCTGGCGACGCACCGCGGCCAGCCGTTGCCGGGCTTCGCAGGGAGCGGCGAGATGGTCGGCGATCGGTGTCGGGTAATTGCGGCGGGTCTGCACGCCGATAGCTCGCTGCAGGTCATCGGGCATGCGCCACGGCACGTGGATGAACGCATCCGGCACCACTGACAGTTCCGGGACCCAGCGGCGGATCAAGACGCCTTCCGGGTCCTGGTCGAAGGACTGCTTCACCGGTTCTGAACCGCCGGCCCTGCGGGACACACCGACTACCCAACGCTGGGCTACTGCCTCATCATGAACGTGCGGCGCTCACCGCTAGACCCGCGGGAGGACAAGCGATGCCCCACCTGACGCGCAGCCTTGCCGCTGTCGGAACACCAGGATTCGAGACCGTGCTGAGTGCGGAACTGGCAGCGCTCGGCCCCGATGCCCTTGGATTGCAACAGGCACTCTCCGCAGGCAACACCGCCCTGTCGGACGGAATCGGCTTCATGATCCTGCACAGTCGGGAGACACCAGACAGCATCCAGGTACGGGCCGGCGTGTTCTTCACCAGCATTCTCGGAGGCTGTGCCTGTGCCGACGACCCCACACCCGAGAACGAGAACGCCGAGTACTGCGAGATCGACGTCATCCTCGACCGCCGAACCGGACAGGCTCGTGTACGCCCCGCAGGTGATTGACGGCGACGGGGGGAGATCACGGTGCGCCGAAGCATTTCCAAGGGCCATCCTGGGCCCGAAAGTAGTACGTTGAGGACTGCAGCCGTGTCGGAAATTGGCACCCGTTAGCCAGCATTCATGAACAGAGTGTGGTCCGACTCCGGAGGTACCCCGGAGGTCCCCGGGCAAGTTGTGCGTTTGAGGGCCGGAGTGCTTGAAGGGGCCGTTTCGGGGCCAAAAAGGGGCGTTCAAGAGCTAAAAACAGACCAAAAAAGGCGGGACATCTTATATGTACTTCAATAACATATCTTGGCCCGACCCCGTTAGGTTCTGGTTTTCGGAGGGGGTGCGGCCGTTGTGGTTTCGGGCCACGGCAGAGTTTGACGCGGAGGTGCGGCGGCGTTTTCTTGGTACCTGGGAGGCGGCGGCCCGGGGGGATCTGGCGGACTGGCGAACGACGCCGCTGGGGGCGTTGGCTTTGGTGATTGTGCTGGACCAGTTTCCGCTGAACATGTTTCGCGGTCAGGCGAAGAGCTTCTCTACCGAGGCGCTGTCGCGCGAGGTGTCAGACGAGGCGATCGGCCGGGGGTGGGACCAGCCGCTGGATGATGACGGAAAGTCGTTCCTCTACCTTCCGTGGATGCACAGCGAATCCCTGGCCGACCAGGACCGTGCGGTCGAACTCTACCGCGAGGCCGGGCTGGCGGACAGCCTGCGCTGGGCCGAGCACCATCGGGAAATCATCCGCCGCTTTGGCCGATTCCCCCACCGCAACGAGGCCCTCGGGCGCGCGAGCACGCCGGAGGAGATCCTATGGCTGGCGTCGAGGGAGGCTTTTCGGGGATGAGTGACCGCAAGCCGCTGGTGATCCTGAAGACGGGTCGCAAGATCCCGTCGCTCGCGTCCGTTCACGGCGACTACGAGGACTGGATCGCCGTCGGCATGGGCTGGCCGGCGGATGCCGTGCAGGTGCTGGACGCCAGTGCGGAAAGCCCCCTGCCCCGTCCCGGCTCGGTCGCGGGCATCGCGATCACCGGCTCCGGTTCGATGGTCACCGAGCGCGCGGACTGGATGCTGCGTGCGGCGGATTGGCTCGCGGATGCAGT
>SKQM01000221.1 GCA_007119005.1 Thioalkalivibrio sp. | reverse complement strand
TAGGAACGCTCCAGGTGTCGCAGTTCGGCGGTCACCGCGCGGATGTTCTTCTTCGCGGACACGAAGAAGACCTCGTCGTCCGCCTCGATCACCGTGCTGCCGTCCGGCAGAACCGGCCGATCCTTGCGGAAGATCGCGGCCACCCGCATCTGCCCACCCGAACGCACGCGGCGCAGGCTGCGGAGTTCCCGACCGACCAGCGGGCCACCACGATAGGCGCGCACCGCGACCAGCGAGACCCGGCCATCGGCGAAGTCGAGTACCTGCAGCGCACCGGGGTGCTCGATCAGGCGCTGGATCTGGCTGGTCACCAGTTCTTCCGGCGAGATCAGCATGTCCACCGGCACCGCATCCCGGCCGAAGAGCTGGGGATGCTCGTGGTAGTCGCGGGCACGCGCCCGGGCGATCCGCGTCTCGACGTTGAACAGGGTCGACGCGATCTGGCAGGCGAGCATGTTCACCTCGTCGGAGTCGGTGACCGCGATCACCATCGCGGCATCACGGGCGCCCGCCGCCTCGAGAATCGGAGGGTGCGCACCGAAGCCCACCACGGCCTTGATGTTCAGATCGGCCGATAGCGCGTTCAGACGGTCGCGGTCGCGATCGACCACGGTCACTTCGTGCCCGTCCGCGCTCAGTGCCTCCGCAAGTGAATATCCGACCTGCCCAGCCCCGAGGATGATGATCTTTTTCATGTGCTGGGGCCGTTAAGGAAGCGCCTGACAACGTCCTTCGAC
Source organism: Thioalkalivibrio sp. (assembly GCA_007119005.1). Lineage (GTDB taxonomy): Bacteria > Pseudomonadota > Gammaproteobacteria > Ectothiorhodospirales > Ectothiorhodospiraceae > Thioalkalivibrio. The sequence continues at coordinate 2,136 of SKQM01000221.1, read as the reverse complement.
AGGCTCAGGACGAACGGTAAGTGGATGATTCCGTTCATGGTGAGCTTGTCGAACCACGAACGGAATCGGCTTGTTCGGCGCTGCCTTAACTTCCATGTCGTCTCCGATCGCTGCGGTTCCGGACCGACCGTCGAGGGGGCATGATGCCGCCCCTCTCACGGTCCCGTATGCTACCGCCTGCATGAACGCACTACCACAGGACCCGATCCGATCCCATGCAGCCGTTGCCGCGATTCCACAGGAACCAGTGATGACTCCGCCTCGCGCCGACGCCTCGCTGGACGCCCAGGGAGCCCGCGATACCGCCGACCCTGCCCGGCTGGCAATCGACATCAGGAACCTGCGCAAAGTCTACAACGGAACATCCGCAGTCGACGGCATCGACCTCGCGATTCCCTCCGGCGAGTTCTTCGGCCTGCTGGGGCCCAATGGCGCCGGCAAGACGACGACGCTGCGGATGCTCCTGGGCCTCACACCGATCGACGCCGGCTCCGTGCGGGTGCTGGGCATGTCAATCCCGGAGCAGGAGCGGGAAATCCGGGCGCGCCTCGGCGTCGTGCCCCAGTTCGACACCCTGGACCCGGACTTCACGGTCGAGGAGAACCTGCTCACCTACGCGTCCTATTTCGGCCTGTCCGGCCCGGTACTCGCCCAGCGTATCGAAGATCTGCTGGGTCTTGCCAATCTGGAGGCTCGCCGCCGATCCCGCATCAACACCCTCTCGGGCGGTATGAAGCGGCGGTTGACGCTGGCCCGCGCGCTGATCAACCAGCCCGAACTGGTGATTCTGGACGAGCCCACGACCGGCCTGGATCCGCAGGCCCGACACCACCTCTGGCGCCAGCTGCGGCGGCTGCGCGAACGGGGCGTGACGCTGGTGCTGACCACCCACTACATGGAGGAGGCCGAAGAACTCTGCGACCGCATCGCGATCATCGACTCCGGCCGCATCATCGCCTGCGACTCGCCACGCGCGCTGATCGCGGCCCATGTGGAGCCATGGGTGATCAGCCTGAATGCCGACGCCGCGCGCCGGTTCATCGCCGACCCGTCCATGCTCCCGGCGCGCATGCTCGAGATCGCGGACAGCTGGCTGATCTACACGGCCGACCCCGCCGCAGTGCGCGCGGAGCTCGACACTGCCGGACTGCCGCACTCCACCCGTGCCGCGAACCTCGAGGACGTGTTCCTCAGGCTGACCGGCCACGACCTGCGCGATTGAGATGAGCCGCGTACGCCGCCCCCTGCTGCCCCGCCCCAGCCTGCGCTTCATCCCGGTCTGGCGCCGCAACCTGCGCGTCTGGCGCAAGCTGATGATGCCTTCGCTGCTCGGCAATTTCGGCGAGCCGGTGCTGTATCTGCTGGCGTTCGGCTACGGCTTTGGGCGGCTGGTCGGTGAACTGGACGGGATGAGCTACATGGTGTTCATCGCCTCCGGGATCATCTGCTCCAGCGCGATGTTCACCGCGAGCTTCGAGGGCATGTACTCGGCGTACACGCGCATGGCGGAGCAGAACACCTGGCTGGCGATGCTCGGCACGCCGCTGACGCTGGATGACATCGTGTTTGCGGAAGCCATCTGGGCGGCGACCAAGGGACTGGTCAGTGCCGCGGCCATCCTGGTCGTGGCCAGTGCACTCGGGCTGGTCACCGACGCCCGCGCGCTGCTTGCGTTGCCGGTGGTGTTCCTGGCGGCCTTCACCTTCGGGTCGCTGGCGCTGGTGATCACTGCCGTCGCCCGCAGCTATGACTTCTTCCTTTATTATTTCACATTAGCTGTAACGCCCATGCTACTGCTTTCCGGAGTTTTCTTTCCGCTCCAGGAGATGCCGGAGTGGGTGCAGCGGCTGGCGTTCGCCCTGCCGCTGGCGCACGTGGTGGAGATCGTTCGCCCACTGATGACAGGCAGCTGGCCGACCGGAGTCGTGCTGCACCTCGGCGTGATCGTCAGCTACGGCGCCGTCGCTCTGGTCCTCGCCACCACACTGATCCACCGCCGCCTGATCCGCTGAGCGACGCCTCTGACCAACCCCTGCGAGAGACCAATCCTTTTGGAAGGCCAGCCCTGTGGGAGGCCAGCCCTGTGGGAGGCCAGCCCTGTGGGAGGCCAGCCCTGTGGGAGGCCAGCCCTGTGGG
>SKQM01000214.1 GCA_007119005.1 Thioalkalivibrio sp. | reverse complement strand
CGGCAGCAACCGCAGCATCGCCTGCGATGTCCGGATCATCGCGGCCACGCACCGGGATCTGGAAACCGCGATCGCCGACGGGAAGTTCCGCGAAGACCTCTATTACCGCCTGAACGTGTTCCCGATCGAGATGCCGCCGCTGCGTCAGCGACTCGGCGATCTGCCGCTGCTGCTCGCCGAGCTCACGGCCCGCATGGAGGGTGAGGGCCGGGCCACGGTCCGCCTCGGCGCCTCCGCGTTGCGGGCATTGTCGGTATACGCCTGGCCCGGCAACGTTCGTGAACTCGCGAATCTGGTGGAGCGTCTGGCGATTCTGCACCCGGGAGAGACCGTGGCCTTGCAGGATCTGCCGCCGAAGTTCCGCCAGGGCTTTGGCGATACCGGGTCCGAGGATGACGGCCTGGCGGCAATGGATCCGCCTGCAACGGGCGTGGCGCTGCAGCTCCCTGAGAACGGTATCGACCTGAAGGAATATCTGAACGATCTGGAGATGGGGCTGATCCGCCGCGCACTCGACGAGGCGAACGGCGTAGTCGCGCACGCGGCCAAGCTGCTGGGAATGCGCCGCACGACCCTGGTCGAGAAGATCCGCAAGTTCGGCATCGCCCGCCCCGAGGACGCGCCGGATAATTGACGTTCCGGCGCCCGCCGGGTGTTCCTTCCTGTTGTATCTGAAAGAAAAAATCTACTGGCATCATTCCTGCTTACTCTTCCGTGAGCCGGATCGGGCGACGGCGTTCCGTCGCTGGCGGTCCCGATGGAAACGAGAGGATGTAGCGGATGATCGAAGCTCCTGCGGTCTTGCTGGTGGACGAGGATCCGGGCCTGCGTGCCCGGGTGCGCGAGCATCTCTCCCATGACCGCTGCCGGGTGCTGGAGGCGGACCACGGCGCCCAGGCGCTGAACTGGCTGGGGCGCGAGCCGATCGCGATCGTGTTCGCCAGCCGCGAGGCGCAGCCGATGGGCGGCATCGAGTTCCTGCGCCAGGCCCGCGGCCGCAACCCGGACCTGCCGATCGTATTGACCAGTTCCGACGGCAGCGTCGAGGCCGCGGTCGCGGCGATGCGCGAGGGCGCGACCGACTTCCTGGTGAAGCCGTTCACCGCCGGAGCGATCGCGGAACGCGTGCGTCAGTTCAGCGTGGATTCCGCAGGTGCGGCCGAAGGGCTGGTGCTGCACGATCCGCGCAGCCGGGAGCTGCTGGACCTCGCGACCCGCGTCGCCCGGTCCGATGTCACGGTGATGCTGAACGGTGAGTCGGGTGTGGGCAAGGAGGTCTTTGCCCGCTACCTGCATGCCTGCTCTGGCCGGTCCAAGGGCCCATTTGTCGCGATCAACTGCGCGGCCATCCCCGAGAACATGCTCGAGGCCCTGCTGTTCGGCCACGAACGCGGTGCCTTCACCGGCGCCCACGAGTCCCGGCCCGGCAAATTCGAACTGGCGCAGGGCGGTAGCCTGTTGCTGGACGAGATCTCGGAAATGGACCTCGGGCTGCAGGGCAAGCTGCTGCGCGTTCTGCAGGAGCGCGAGGTCGAGCGCCTGGGCGGAAAGCGTCCGATCGCGCTGGATGTCCGCGTGATCGCGACCTCGAATCGCGACCTCCGCGCCGAGGTGCAGGCAGGCCGCTTCCGCGAGGACCCCTTCTACCGACTCAGTGTCTTCCCGCTGACCATCCCGCCGCTGCGGGAACGTCTCGGCGACATCCTCCCGCTTGCCCGCCATTTCCTGTCCGTGCACGGGCGCGGCATCGAGGTGCCCGAGCTGATGCCCTGCGCGGCTGCGCAGCTGATGAAACACGGCTGGCCGGGAAACGTGCGCGAACTCGACAACGTGATGCAGCGCGCCCTGATCCTGCGCCATGGGCGCGGCATCGACGGCGCGAGCATCCGCCTGGAGTCGGCGACGCCGGTTTCCGGGGCTCCAGGGAGCGCCGTCGAGACAGCCGCATCTCCGCCTCAGGTGCTGGGCGACGATCTGCGTTCCCGCGAGGGACAGTTGATTCTTGGCGCGCTGCACGCGGAGCGTGGCCGCCGCAAGGAGGCTGCGGCGCGTCTGGGGATCAGTCCCCGTACCCTGCGGTACAAGCTGGCTCGGCTGCGTGAGGCCGGACTGGCCATCCCGTGAGCCCGTGATCTCCGGGATGGATGGCCGGATAGCTACCAATGAAAAGTTTGTAAATAAACAGCTTGAAAACGTATCTTCATAAGAGTTCGAGGTAAGCGAGATGAGCGAGATGCAGATCAACCAGGTACTGGCCCAGATGCGGGCGCTGGCGCAGAGCGCCGGTCTGGAGCAGTCCGCACCGCGTGGTGCCGGGGCCCCGGACTTCGCGAACCTGTTGAAGCAGAGTCTGGATCAGGTGAACGAGACCCAGCAGGCCTCGCGCAGTCTGGCCACCGCCTTCGAGATGGGTGACCCCGACGTCAGCCTGGCCGAGGTGATGGTGGCGATGCAGAAGGCCAGCATCTCCTTCGAGGCAGTGAGCCAGGTGCGCAACCGGCTGCTTTCGGCCTACCAGGAAGTCATGAGAATGCCGGTCTGACCGGAAAAGTCTTGAACAGGGGACGGAATCTTAACCATGGCCACCTCACTCGCAACCATCAATGACCAGTTCCGCGGACTTGCCAGCCTGCCGCTGGAACGCCAGATCGGCCTGATCGTGGCGGCGGCCGCGGCTGTCACGCTGGTGGTCAGCCTGGTGCTCTGGCTCACCCGGCCGGCCTACGTGGTGCTCTTCCCCAACCTGCCGGAGCGCGAGAGTGCCCAGGTGATGGAGGCGCTGGACCGGACTGGTGTGCCGTTCCGGCTGGATCCCGCCTCCGGCGCGTTGCAGGTGCCTGCCGGGCAACTGCACGAAGCCCGGCTGAAGCTGGCCACCGAGGGCCTGCCCAAGGCCTCCGGATTCGGGTTCGAGCTGCTGGAGAAGGACCAGGGACTGGGGACCAGCCGCCTGATCGAGGATGCCCGGTACCATCGCGCGGTCGAGGGCGAGCTGGCGCGTTCCATCGCCACGCTGGACAGTGTCGAGAGCGCACGGGTGCATCTCGCGCTGCCGCGGCAGTCGGTGTTCGTGCGCGAACGCACGCGGCCCACGGCTTCGGTACTGGTGAATCTCTACGCCGGACGTTCGCTGGACGAGGGGCGGGTGGCCGGTATCGTCCATCTGGTTTCGTCCAGCATTCCCGACCTCGATCCCGAAAACGTGACCGTCGTGGACCAGCGCGGGCGTCTGCTCACCCAGCCGCACAGCCACATGGACGGGCTCGCCGCGACTGGCCAGCAGCTCGATTTCACGCGCCGTCTGGAGGAAGGTTACGTGCGGCGGATCATGGACATCATCAGCCCGATCGTGGGCGTCGATGCGATCCGCGCCCAGGTGGCAGCCGACGTGGACTTCTCGCGGGTGGAGCGCACTACCGAAGTCTATGACCCGGAACGGTCGGCGGTGCGCAGCGAACAGATCTCCGAGGACGAGCGCCGCGACCGCGGGATGATGGGTGTGCCCGGGGCATTGACCAACCAGCCACCCGAGACCGGCAGGATCGGTGAATTCGGTCAGGCCCAGGACCGGCAGGACCAGCCCGGGTCCGTGAGCCGGCGTTCGGTGCGCAACTTCGAACTCGATCGCACCGTGAGCCATATCCGGGAGGCGCCCGGCGGCCTGCGCCGTCTGTCGGTCGCGGTGGTGGTCGATCACCAGGAGCGCCCCAACGCGGAAGGCGTGCTGGAGCGGGGGCCGCTGAGCGACGAAGAACTGGCGCGGATCACCACGCTGGTGCGCGAGGCGGTGGGTTTCGACGCCGAACGCGGTGACAGCGTGAACGTGATCAACGCCTCCTTCCGCCCGGTGGAGGTGCCCGAGCCGCTGCCCGAGCCGCCGGTGTGGCAGGAGCCCTGGGTGCTGGATCTGGCCAAGACGTTGATGGCGGTGGTGCTGGTGCTGGTGCTGGCATTGACGGTGGTCCGGCCGTTGCTCCGGTCCCTTGCCGAGCGTGGCATCGCGACCCGTCAGGAAGAGGATTACCTGGCCCGCCTGGCGCTGGCCGGGGAAGGCGAGGGCGGGGGCGACGAGGCACTGGGGCTCGGGCACGAGCCGCGCAAGGCGCTGACCGGACCACAGGCCGCGAACCGCAGCTACGAGAACAACCTGGAGACCGCGCGCAATATCGTGCGGGAGGACCCCAAGCGGGTGGCACAGTTGATGAAGAACTGGATGGCGAGCGATGGCGCAGCAGTCTGACCAGGGTTCACGGACCGGTGGCGAGCGAGCCGCCGTGTTCCTGATGAGTCTCGGCGAGGAGGCGGCAGCCGAGGTGCTGCGGCACATGGGTCCGAAGGAGGTGCAGCGACTCGGCACCGCGATGGCCAACCTGAGTGCCGTGTCCCGTGCCGAAGTGGGTGAGGTGCTCGACGAGTTCATCCGGGCCGTCGGCAACGAGACCGCACTGGGGGTCGGTTCCGAGGAATACATTCGCAACGTGCTGAACGCGGCTTTGGGCGAAGAAAAGGCCGGAGGCCTGATCAACCGGATCCTGCTGGGTCGCAACTCCAAGGGCCTGGAAGCGCTGAAGCGAATGGATCCGCGGGCGGTTGCGGGTGCCATCCGCAAGGAGCATCCGCAGATCGTCGCGATCGTGCTGTCCTATCTCGATCCCGACCATGCGGCCGAAGTGCTGAGCCTGCTGCCGCCGAAGGCGCAGTCGGACATCCTGATGCGGGTGGCCAGCCTGGATGACATCCAGCCCACGGCGCTGCAGCAGCTCGACGAGATCCTGGAGCAGCAGTTCGCCGGAGACCCGACGGCCCAGGCCTCGCCAGTCGGCGGCATCAAGAGTGCAGCGGAGATCCTGAACTTCATGGATTCGTCCCAGGAGGCGGCGATCATCGAGCGCATCCGGGAGACGGACGAGGACCTGTCGCAGAAGGTGGAGGACCTGATGTTCGTCTTCGATAATCTGCTGGAGGTCGACGACCGCAGCATCCAGACGCTGCTGCGCGAGATCACCAGCGACTCGCTGGTGCTCGCGCTGAAGGGAGCCGACGAAAAGGTGCGCGAGAAGATCTTCCGGAACATGTCGAAGCGCGCGGCGGAGATGCTGCGCGACGACCTGGACGCGAAGGGTCCGGTCAGGCTGAGCGAGGTCGAGTCGGCACAGAAGGAAATCCTCAACGTCGCGCGGCGCATGGCCGAGAATGGCGAGATCATGCTGGGCGGGAAAGGTGGCGAAGAGTTCGTCTGAACGGCTCGGCCCGGGTCAGAAGCCCTCGCCTGATCCGCAGCCAGACTGTCAGCACCGGCGTACGCAGGAAATTTCGGTCACGGGGTGGTGAACATGGGACGGCAGGTGATGGATGGCGGTTCCGACGACGCGGTAAAGCGCTGGCAGGCCCCGGAGGTCGGCGACCAGGCCCGGCGCCGGGCGACTGCGGCGGCGCGCGTGGTCAAGCCGGTGGAGCCCGCGGCCCCGGTAACCCCAACCGAGTCCGTCGCGGAGACGGCACCATCTCCGATGACCATCGAACAGATCGAGCAAATCCAGCAGGAAGCGCGCGAAGAGGGATTCCGGCAGGGTGAGGCCGAGGGACGGGAGGAGGGGATGGCGGCGGTGCGCGCCGAGGCCGAACACCTGAGGCTTGTGCTCGACTCCCTGGTCCCGTTCGTCGAAATTCTCGACCGGCAGCTGGAGCAGGAGTTGGTGACGCTGGCCGTTACCGTGGCGCGCCAGCTGGTGCGGCGGGAGCTGCGCGCCGAGCCCGGGCAGATCGTCGCTGCGGTGCGCGAGGCTCTGGCGGTGCTGCCCAGTTCCGACCGGCGCGTGCGTCTGCATCTGCATCCGGAGGACGCCCGCATCGTGCGTGACGCCCTGCACCTGTCCGAGCTGGAACAGCCCTGGAAGGTGGTGGAGGATCCGACCCTGTCCCGGGGCGGCGCGTGGCTGGAGACCGATATCTCGCGCGTGGACGCCACCGTCGAGAGCCGTCTTAACGCGGTGATCGCAGAGATGTGGGGTGGCGAGCGCCGCGACGACGGGCGTCTGCCCGAACGGCAAAGCGCAAGGCCGGACGCGGCCGGATCGGAGGAGCATTCATGACACTTCCGGCCGCGCTGGATCCGCAACGCCGCATCGGCGCGCTCGGCGAATCCCTCGGCCGCTTCCGGCGCCGTGCCGAGCAAGCGACGCAGCTGACCGCCGAAGGCCGGCTGGTGCGGATGGTCGGGCTCACGCTGGAGGCGGAGGGTCTGCAACTGCCCGTGGGCGGCCGCTGCCGGGTGGTCAGTATGGCCGGAGCAGAGGTGGAGGCCGAGGTAGTCGGCTTCTCTGGTGAGCGGGTGTACCTGATGCCCGTGGGTTCGATCAGCGGCATGACGCCGAGTGCACGCGTGATCCCAACCCAGCACAGCCGGGAGGTTCTGGTCGGCGAGGGGCTGCTCGGGCGCGTGCTCGACGGCACCGGCCGGCCACTGGATGGGCGCGGACCGCTGGCATGCGAAGAACGGGTATCGCTGGACGGGCGGTCGATCAACCCGCTGGCGCGCAACCCCATTCGCGAACCCCTGGACGTCGGGGTGCGCGCGATCAATGGCCTGCTGACCGTCGGACGCGGCCAGCGCATGGGCCTGTTCGCCGGCAGCGGCGTCGGCAAGAGCGTGCTGCTCGGCATGATGACGCGCTACACCGAGGCCGACGTGACCGTGGTCGGGCTGATCGGCGAGCGCGGCCGGGAGGTGAACGAGTTCGTTCAGAACATCCTGGGTCGCGAGGGCATGTCCCGTGCGGTCGTGGTTGCGGTGCCCGCCGACCACTCGCCGCTGATGCGCCTCCACGGTGCGATGCTCGCCACCTCCATCGCCGAGTACTTCCGCGACCGCGGGTTGAACGTGCTGCTGCTGATGGATTCGCTGACCCGCTTCGCGCAGGCCCAGCGCGAGATCTCGCTGGCCATCGGCGAACCGCCGGCCACCAAGGGCTACACGCCATCGGTCTTCGCGCGCCTGCCGCAACTGGTGGAACGTGCCGGCAACGGGGAGCGGGGCGAAGGCTCGATCACCGCCTTCTACACCGTGTTGACGGAGGGCGACGATCACAACGATCCGATCGCCGACGCGGCCCGCGCGATCCTGGATGGGCACGTGGTTCTGTCACGCCGCATCGCCGAGTCGGGGCGCTACCCCGCGGTGGACATCGAGGCCTCCGTGAGCCGCCTGATGAACGAGATCGCCGATCCGGGTCAGATCCAGGCCGCAAGGCTGTTCAAGCAGGTGTATGCGACCTACCAGCACAACCGGGATCTGATCAGCGTCGGCGCCTACCAGCGCGGCTCCGACCCCCGTGTCGATGCCGCGATCGAATATTTCCCGCGCCTGGAGGCCTACCTGCAGCAGGATATGCGCGAGCCGGTGGACTTCCGGGACAGTCTCAGGGAACTCGACGCTCTGACCGGGCGGGAGGAGCCCGAACCCGAAGCCGACGCCATGCCGGCGGAGCCGGCCAACCCTTAACGCAGGAGCTGACAGGAAGCCATGACACGTTCGAAACGCATGCAACCCGTTGCCCAGGTGGCCGAGAGCCGGCAGCAGGACGCCGCGCGCATCCTGGGAGAGCGCCAGCGCGCGCTGGACGAGCAGCAGCGGCGGCTGGATCAGCTGAACGAGTACCGGGGCGACTATGCCAGCCGCTTCGAGGACGGCCAGGAGTGGATCGGGCTGAACGTCCGAGACTACCGGCTGTTCCTGACTCGGCTGAATCAGGCCATCGAGGAGCAGGCTGCGCGGGTGGAGCGGGCCCGGGCCGAACTCGAAAAGAGTCGCGGGCGCTGGACCGAGTGCAGGGTGCATCGTGACGCCGTGGGGAAAGCGATGGACCGGTTCCACGAGGAAGAACGGATCGAGGAGATGCGCCGCGATCAGGCGGAAAGCGATGAACTCGGTCAGCGTGGCGGTCGCGGTCAGCGCTGAGGGCGGCCGCATGTGGCACGAAACTTGTTTGTCATTACTCGAAAACTGCGTGGCCTTGCCGTTGGATCCCGCTGATCGACTGGTGTAGCGCCGCCCTGACCCTGGAACGATGAGATGCAGACATCTGCTCTTCCCCTGAACCTGCCTTCACGACTCGCGCAGGTCCTGAACGAACTGGACGTTGCACCGCAGGGCCACGGCCAGGCGGCCGGCGGTGATTTCTGGTTGCGGCTTGCGGCGCAGTTGGAGGGGCTGGAGGAGGTGGCGGCCGTTCTCCCGGCGGATGTCACCGTCGATGACCTCGCTTCCTGGCTGGCGGCCGGACTCGGCGGTGACGGACTGCCGGAGGACGGCAAGGAGTTGCCGCTTCCTGCGGGACTCGTGCTGGATCCGGCGCCGGATATGACGGCCACAGATCACGGGCACCCGCTGGTGGTGGCCATGCAGGCGGCAACCGCTGGCCATCAGGCCGCGGCCGACGCGGCGGACGCGGCGGACGCAACAGAACGTTCGAACGGGGCCCTCTCCTTGTTGCGCACAACATTGGGCGAGGTGCTGGCTGAACTGCGCCCGATGCCCGGTATCCCGACCGTCGAGGTGCGGCGAAGCCCCGCCGCACCGCTTCCCATGGCTTCCCCGGCTCTGCCGGCGGGTGGACAGACCGTCGATGCGGGTCTATTGCCTCTACAAGGTGTGCCCGGGGGCGGGTCTGTCGATGCCCGCATCTCCGATTTCCTGCTTGCCGGAGGCTTGCCTGCGGCAGGCGCTGCCGATGCCGGAGCGGCGCGCGCTCTCCCCGAGGTGGGGGCGATGGTTGCGCGGTTCACGGAGGTTTCGGCACAGCCCGCATTGGTCGCAGCGGCCGCAGCCACAGCGGTTGATCCCGCCACGGGGTCCCAGCCCGGTTCCGCCAGCTCTCACGCGAACCGCGTGTTCAATCTCGATGTCCCGCTGCAGCAGCCAGGCTGGGACCGTGCATTCGGCAACGGCATACGCTGGCTGGTCGATCAGAAGGTCCAGGTGGCGGAAATCAGGCTCAACCCACCCAACCTGGGGCCAATCGAGGTGCGTCTGAAGGTGGAAGGGGACCGTACGCACGTGAATATCGTCGCACCGCATGCGACGACGCGCGAGGCGGTCGAAGCGGCACTGCCAAGGCTCCGGGAGATGTTCGCGGAAAGTGGCCTGAACCTAGGCGATGTGAACGTCCGCCAGGACAGCGCGGGGCGCGGTGGGGCTGACGGTGGCGAGCAGCCCGCACAGAGTTCTTCCGCGACTGGCGGATCTCCCGAGGAGGGGGATGCCCGGAATACCCGGGACGGTCCCGCGACGGCCCAGGGATTGGTCGACTTCTACGCCTGACCTGCTCGTCGGGAGGCGGCCAGAGCAAAGTCTTCGGGCCCCGCCTCACACGGGATCTCCGATCCGAACCTGTCTCTTCGCGTGAGCGGGCTGCCCGCCTCGCGCCGGCTTTCCGGCACCCGTCCATTCCGTCACCCGTCAAAACCTCGGCAGCCAGTTGGCATTGATTTCCTATCTAATTGAAATGATATAAAAATATCCCGCGTTGAGTCGGTGGCACGCCATTTGCTGAAACCCCTTCAGCAACAGGAGACTCAAGCGACATGGCGGAAAACGACGATCTGAATCTGGCCGCAGGCGGGGAGACGGAAAAGCCGAAGGGCGGGGCACTGAAGCTGGTCATCATCATCGCGGTGGCGGTGCTGGTGATGGGCGGTGCCGGCGCCGGCGTCCTCTATTTCGTGCTGGGCGGTGACACCCCGCAGAGCGATCAAGCCGCCGCTGAGCTCAAGAGACCCCTGATCTACAGGGCTCTCGAGCCGGAACTTCTCGGCAACATCGACGGGCCCGGACGTATCCGCTTCGTACAGGTTGGCGTGGTGATGGCCCTGCGCGATCCGAAGGTGATCGAGGCCGTGGACCGGCACAGCCCGGTGATCCGCAACGACCTGATCATGCTGCTGAGCGACAAGACCTACGAACAGCTCAACACCGCTGAGGGCAAGGAGACGACGCGTCTGGAGATGCTGGAGACGATCCGGAACGTCCTCGAGCGGAATACGGGCGACCCGGGTGTCGAGTCCATCTATTTCACCTCCTTCGTGATGCAGTGAGACGACCATGGCGCCCACAGACCTGCTTTCCCAGGAAGAGATCGAAGCCCTGCTCCAGGGTGTAGACAGCGGCGAGCTGGATACGGAGACCGACCTCAAGGCCAGGGACGGTGTGGCCCGCCCCTACGACTTTATGAGCAAGGACCGGATCGTGCGGGGACGGATGCCCACGCTGGAGATGATCAACGAGCGCTTCGCGCGTTTTCTCCGCGTGAGCCTGTTCCGCCTGATGCGCCGCAACGCGGAGATCTCGGTGGTCGGCGTGCGGATGACGAAGTTCTCCGAGTACATCCATGCCCTTTCCGTGCCCACCAGCCTGAACACCGTGAAGGTCCGACCGCTGCAGGGGACGGGCCTCTTTGTGCTCGACCCGCAGCTCGTCTCCATTCTCGTCGACAACTTCTTCGGCGGGGACGGGCGTTACCAGGCCAAGATCGAAGACCGCGAGTTCACCGCAACCGAAATGCGGGTGATTCGGGTGATGCTCGACCAGGTCTTCAGCGACCTGAAGAAGGCCTGGCAGCCGGTGATGGAACTCGACTTCGAATACGTGAACTCCGAGGTAAACCCCGAGTACGCGGGCATCGTCAGCCCATCCGAGATCGTGCTGGTGAAGACCTTCCGGATCGACCTGGACGGGGGCGGTGGCGATCTCCACGTCACCCTGCCGTATTTCATGATCGAGCCGATTCGCGATGCCCTGGATGCAGGGCTCCAGAGTGACCGCACCGATACCAATGACCTATGGATCCGCTCGCTGCGCGAAGAACTGAAGACCGCCGAGGTGGAGGCGGTTGCGCTGCTGGCCGAAACCAGCCTGACGCTGGGTCAGGTGATGAAGCTGAAGGCGGG
>SKQM01000241.1 GCA_007119005.1 Thioalkalivibrio sp. | reverse complement strand
TAGTTCATCGGGACCACGTGCCCCGGTTCGACAAAGGCCTGGAAGATCACGTGCTCCGCGGCCCGGCCCTGGTGCACCGGCAGGAAGTACTCTTTTCCGAACACGTCCTGCACCGCCTGCTTCACCCGATCGAAGCTCTGCGAACCCGCGTAGGCGTCGTCCGCCTGCAGCATCGAGGCCACCTGCTGATCGCTCATGGCGTTGGTGCCGCTGTCGGTGAGCATGTCCAGGAAGATGTCACGCGTGCTCATCAGGAAGGAGTTGAAGCCCGCCTCCCTGATAGCCTGCAGACGCTCCTCGATCGGCTTGAGGTTCAGCTTCTGTACGACCCGTACTTTGTGCAGTTCGATCGGGATCTGGTCTTCGTGGGCAAATTTGATGACGGGCGACCTATCCATCTTGGGTTGACTCCTTTTGACTTGCACGGATGTCCCTGCCACGCGGCCAGCCATTGCGCGGGCCGGTGCCATCAGGACGTTGGAAAGGCGGACAAGCCGGCCGGCAAACGCATCCCGGCCCATTGTCGAGCGGGGGCGCTTGGCGTCTGCAGCCGGTCACGGGAGACGGGAGACGGAAGTCAGGCGCCGCCCGCCCGGGGCAGCAGCAACTGGAACCGCGTACCGTCGGTCCCACTGGAACAGAGAATGATCCCGTCCATTTCGTCCACCAGGCGCTTCACGATGCTCAATCCCAGCCCGGAGTGGCCGGCACCCTTGGTGGACTGAACCGGCGAAAACAGCTTCTGCATGACTTCGGGGGGAAGACCCGGCCCGTCGTCCTGCACCGTGATCTCGCTGTATCCGCGTCCACCCAGACTTACCTGATCGCGGGTTTTTACCCGAATCGTGCCTTTTTCATCAAGCGCTTCGGTGGCATTCCTTAAAAGGTTTGTCAGGATCTGCCGGAGATGATCCGGCGACTGGGCCAATGGCGGATTCTCGGGCGCGAGATCGACCTTCAGTTCGATACCACGGGCACTGCACACGGAGGCTGCGAAGATGTCGGTGATCTGCCGCACCTCGCGGTTCAGCGAGACCGGAGAGGCATCCATCTCGCGGGGCGCCTCGCGCATCCGCATCAGGATGCGCCCCACCCGCTCGATCTCCTCGCGGATCACGCCGATCTCGAGCTGTGCGTCGTGTTCCTCGCCGAGCTTGATGCGCAGCATCGCCAGGTAGTTCTGGATGATGCTCAGCGGATTTCCCGCCTCGTGCACCATCTCGCGGATGCGCCGCTCCAGCGTCTCTGAATCCGGATGCTCCGGCGGCTGCGGCGCGGTACCGAGCGCGACGGCCACCTCCCGGCCCATCGCCGCCAGCAGGCTGCCTCGGCCCGCCAGCTGAGCGGCCTGCTCGCTACTCAAGCCGAGCACCAGTGCGCCGAGGAGGCCCGTATCCTGCGGGAACGGCTGAACCCAGATGGCTTCGGAACCACAGACGCCGTAGATCTGGCGATCCACCACCGACAGCGGCTCTCCGCTGTCTCCCGCGACCTGAACCGGATGCCCATCGAGCGCCGCATCGACAATCACGCTGCGGCCACGTTCCAGCGGCAGCTGGAAGGCCGGCTCGGGATCCTCGTCCAGCCACGCCTGCAGGAACTGCCCCTCATCGTCCCCGAGAAACACCAGGCTGCGCTGCACACCAAAGGTCAGAAGCAGCGCACGCTGGACGGCCGCGTGGCGCTTCAGGGTCGTCACCCGCGCCAGCTCCCCCTGCAGACGGGCGAGCTGGCTCAGGCCCTCGAGGCGCTCGCCCAGCGACTGCCGTGCCAACTGATCGTAGGCATCGTTGTCCGCCTCGATGTCGATCTCGAGAGAAGTCGCGATCCTCGCGACGTCATCCGAGACACGCCCGCGCAGCTCCTGCGTCAGCCCCTCGTTGAGGCCGAAAAGGATATCTCCGGCAACCAGGGCGTCATGGCCGATCGCACCAGGCCGCCCCACCGAGTAGCCGAGGTTCACGAGCTTCACGAGGTGATGGGCATCCCGGACCCGCAGCGCCGGCTCCAGGTGGAAACGCACGGCATCGGCGATGAAGGCGTTCAGGCCCCAGGCCTCGAGCAGATCCGCCGCCACCTCGCTGTGGGTGCTTCCGTAGAGATCCTGCTCGGCACGGATCAGGGCCTGATCGTCCCCGGCCTCCGCGATCAGCGCCCGATACCGCTCCGGATCCTCGCTCATGCGCACGAGCCGGCCGATATCGACCATCAGGCCGCTCAGGTAAGCCTCCTCGGGACGGGGATAACTGGTAAGCACCGCAAGCACCTGACTCAGGTTGGCCGTCACCAGCGCGGTGCGCCACACCCGCTTCAGCATGCGCGGACTCTGCCGGCCGAACTGCGAGAACAGCTGCCGCATCGAAGCGGTGATCACCAGGGTCTTCACCGCTTCCGTCCCGAGGTGGAGGACCGCACGATCCAGGGACTTCTGACGCCGCCCACGGTAATAGAAGCTGGAATTGGCCACCGCGATCACGCGCGCGGTCATCCCCGCGTCCTGGAGGATGATCGCGCTCAGCTTCTGCAGGTCTGCCTGGTCTTCGTAGATCGCGTCGAGGATGCGCACGAGCACCTGAGGCAGACTGGGCAGCGAATCACGGGCTCGGCTCGCCTCGGCCATGGCTAGTGCCCACGCCCCGCAAAAGCGCAAGGACGCCCATCGGGCGGAACCGGCCTCTCAGCCAACGAATGCCCCCCGTCTCCGACCCGGCCAGTCCGTTTCCGGAGCGGAAACAGACCCACCTGCGCAATTCCCCTAGTCACATGCCGACTATACTGCCCCGTCGACACACCCGCAAAACCCGCGGGGCGCATGGCCCACCAGCCCTCGCGCCGTCGAGTCCCTGCACCGTCAGAGGCGCCGGATCAGATCCAGCAGGGTTCCGTCGTCGGGACCCATCCGACGCAGCCGCTCCACCAGTTCCCGCTGTGCTCCGAAGCGCTCTGGATCGTAGGTATGCGGTCGCCCCGGCGCGCCCGCGCCCGAAGCGAGAACGGGCACGTGGGGTCCATCGTTCTCGCGAGCCGCCAACCCGAAATCCGGCCGCGGCTCAGTCCGGGCCGGCGGAGCCGGCTCGCCCCCGATCGTGGAATCCGCCAGAGGCTGCCCGTGATCTGCGGCCTCGCTGTGGAAATCGCTTGCCGCTTCCCGGCCGGCAACGGGCCCCGGCTCCGGATGCGGCTCAACGGCCGGTGCCGTATCCGTTTGATCCGCCGCAAACCGTCCCCGAAGCCGCGCCAGGATTTCCGCATGGGCGCTGGGATCGCTCTCGAGGCGATCCAGAAGTCTCTGCGGGTCGACCGCGGGCCGCCCGAACCGATCCCAGTATCTCGCGTGCAGGCCCTCGAGCCACTGTGCGAGCAGGCGCGCGTCTTCCATCTCCTCGAGCACCTGCCAGCATTCGGCACGCAGGGCCGCCAGGCGATCCGGCGGCGGGACCGGCTCGGCCTTCGCGGGCTCGGGAGGCGGCGACCGATCGGCCACCGGGAAGTCGCCTACCCCGTCCGGCAGCCGCTCCGGTGGCGTGGCCGGGATCCCGGCCGGCTCCAGAAAACGGCCGAACCAGAATCGGCTGAAGCTCCGCCCATCCCGTTCCGGCGGCAGCTTTTCCTCGAGCCCGTCGGCGAGCCGCTGGAACGGGCGGCTCGACGGATCCGTCTCCGGAAACAGCGACACCGGGTGCTGCAACGACACGGCGGTGCGCATACTCTCGTCACGCTGGATGAAGCCGAGGAAGCCCACGTCTGCGCCGAGATATTTCGCTACCGCTGCATGGAAGCGCTGGAACACGCTGCGGGCCTCGTTGAAGTTCGCGGCCATATTCACGACCACCTCGCAGGCGACCGGATGCCGGCGCAGCGCGAGCTTGAGTAGCGAGAAGCCATCGGTCAGGGAAGTGGGTTCGGGTGTGATCACCAACAGCACCTGATGCGCTGCGCTCAGGAAGTCCAGCGTCGTCTCGCTGATCCCGGCCGCGGTATCCAGCAGCAGGTAGTCGAAATCGCCCTCGATGCGACTCAGCTCGGTGACCAGGCGCTGCTGCCGTACCGGGTCCAGGTTCACGCACTCGCTGATGCCATTGGCGCCCGGAATCACCTTCAGGCCATGCGCGGCCTCGAGCATGATGTCCTCGATCGGACACTCGCCGGCGAGCACGTGCTCGAGACTCCTGCCCGGACGCAAGCCCAGCAGGATGTTCACGTTGGCCAGACCAGTGTCGGCATCCAGAATGCACACCTGCCGCCCATAGCGGGCAAGCGTCAGGCCCAGGTTCACCGCGATGCTGGACTTGCCGACGCCGCCCTTGCCGCTGGTGACCGCAACCACGCGCGGCCGCCCCTTCGCCGCGGCCGGCGCCTGGGGCTCCAAGCCTGCGATCCCGTTGAGGTGCCTGGGAAACTGGTTTGCCTGCATGAACACTGCCTTTTTGCCGGACGAAGCCGCGCGCACTCACCCCTCTACGGGGATCTGCCGCAGTCCCATATACCCTTCGTTTACTCCAGCATTCGGCAGAAGGCAAGGAAAATCAGCGAACTTCCGCAAGCAACCGCAACGATCGGCGCCGGAAGCGAATTGCCGGCCAGCGCGCCCGTCGCGCCAACTCCACTCGGTTTCCGGGATAATGCGTGGCCTCCACCCACACGTGCCCACCGGAGACTCCATGGCGCTGCTCAGGCTCGGAATTCCCAAGGGAAGCCTTGAGAAATCGACGATCGAACTCTTTGCGCAGGCAGGCTGGCACATCACGCCGCAGGCCCGGAACTACTATCCCGACATCGACGATCCGGACATCCAATGCGCGCTGATCCGCGCACAGGAGATGGCCCGCTACGTCCAGCACGGGAATCTCGATCTCGGCCTGACCGGGCTCGACTGGATCCTCGAGACCGAGGCGGAGGTGGAACAGATCTGCACGCTCACCTATTCCAAGGCGTCGAATCGTCCCAGTCGGTGGGTACTGGTCGTGCGCGAGGACTCACCGATCCGGAGCGTTGCCGACCTCGCGGGCAAGAAGGTGGCGACCGAACTGGTCGGCTTCACCCGGCGCTATCTTGCCGGGCGCGGGGTCGATGCCGCGGTGGAATTCTCCTGGGGCGCGACCGAGGCGAAGGTGGTCGAAGGACTGGTGGACGCGATCGTGGAGATCACCGAGACCGGCAGCACCATCCGTGCCCACGGACTGCGCATCGTCGAAGACCTGCTGGTCACCGAGACCCGACTGATCGCCAATCGCGACGCGATGCAGGATCCTGTGCGTCGGGCGAAGATCGAGCAGATCTCGCTGATGCTGCAGGCCGCGCTGCGCGCCAGGCACAAGGTCCTGCTCAAGTGCAACGTGCCCGCGGAGCACCTCGCCGCGGTGGTGGAACTGCTGCCGAGCCTGCATGCCCCGACGGTCAACCACCTGTATGACCGCCAGTGGCTGGCGCTGGAGACGGTCGTCGACGCCAGCGCCGTGCGCGATCTGATTCCGAAGCTCCGGGCCGCGGGGGCCGAGGGTATCCTCGAGTACGACCTGACCAAGATGGTCTGACCGCGAGCCGGGTCGGCCCCTCTCTGTCAGGCGTCCCCTCGGAGCGGCACTGCAGCGAGACGGGGCGCACGGCCCGCACCGGCAGCGGTGGCCCGCTGCACCAGGCGCCGAGCGGCATCGGGATCCACGAACTGCACCCCGATCAGATACTGCTGCTGGGACAGCCGACGGATATGGCGCACCTGCCCGTCCAGCCGCAGGTCGCTGCCCGAATCCTCCTTGCCCGACGGGTGCACCAGCACGCCGACGATGGGTGCAGCCGGACTCAGCAGGCTGCCACCCGGCGCCAGATGGGCAGCGGCCACATGATCCACCACGATACCGATACCCCCGCCCGATATCTCCGAGGCCTGCGCAAAAAAGCGCTCGCCGCGCGGCCCCTGGACCTCTACGGGCCAGCGGCAGGAGAAACGGGGCATGAGGCGGCGTGCAAGCATATATTCAGGAGTTTAGCCCAACTTTACAGAAATGCTATCGGCTGCATTTCCGCAGAGTTAAACCGCTTGCACGCTGGCACGAGCCCCGCGCACCCTGCATCCACAGGAAATTCGCCGCGCCGTGGCTCCGGCGGGCCCGAGGCATCCGCCGATCAGGCGGGCGTTTGCGGCCGCGGGGACTCCTGGCCTGAAGCGACCACACCGAAGCGGACCATGTCGCTCTCGGCCATCACGCTGATCGCCGCCTCCAGGTCCACCGCGTCGGGATTTTCCTCGCTCTGCGCCAGCAGGGCCATCAACAGTTCCGGCTGTTCAAGGATACGCTGCCGCCCATCGCGATCCTGAAAATAGGCGGCCCAGGGGACGAAATTCGTCGTGGGGAAGGTCTCGCCCACCTGCGGCGAGATGTCGATGTTCAGGCCCGAGACGTAGAGAAGACGCTTGCCCTGGAAGCTCGGGGCCTGGGCCGCGGTGCGGAAGGCGCGATCGAATTCGACCTGAGTATTGACTTGCGCGGCGGTCAGCAAGGGGTGCGGGGAGGTCACGATCCAGGGCATCGCGCTGATCAGGCCCAGCTCCTGCTGATCCCGCCCTTCCGGTGTCTCGTCGAGGTCTCTCCGGAAGAAGAACATCTTGGGTTTCAGATGCGCCCCGATCGGCAAGCGCTCGCCTTCGCGAAGATGCAGCTCCGGCAGCTGGCGCTGCAGCGCCGCACTGGCGACGAAACTCTTCGCGGTACTGTAGGTGCGCACCGGCGTGAACTCCCCTTCCGAATCGCGCTCGGCGAGCCGCGACAGGTTCAGGAAGAGACCCTCGGTCCGGTTTCCCCGCAGCAGGCCGTTGTCGATGCAGACGCAGAGCGAGCCACCGCAGGATTCCAGGAGTACACCGGACTGCGCAAACTGATACTCGCGCTGGTAGCGCGCGATCACTCCCGCAAGCTTGCCGCAACTGGTCGAATGCCCGGCTTGCTCTGCGTGGATGCGCCGGTAACGTCCAAACTCCGTGGTTTCGGGATCGTAGCCCACGTGGCTGGCCTGGATGATCACCAGGTCCTGCCCATGCTCGGCAAAGGGCGCGTGGCGCTGGGTCGCAACGATCGCACCGCCGCGCCCGTGGTTGAACGGAAAGGTGCCAAAGTGCTTCGCGATCAGGATGGTCGGGTACCCCTGGCTTTCGTCCGAGCAGAACGCGCGTGACGGCAGGATCCGTCCGGGCTCGAACCCGAGGCTGCGGCAGTAGTTGTACAGGCGCGGAACGAAGCTGCTGTAGCGCAGCATCGAGTCTTCGAGGTGAAAACAGCGAATCAGCTCTTCGATATTGCTGGAGGACGTGAACATCGTGTGCAGGTCGCCTGGTGGAGGGATTGCCACCACAGGAGGCGCTAGGGTTCCTGTGCCGGTGGGGGTGACGGAAGCCCATCATGCTAGCGCCGGCGCCGCCCGGAAGAAAGCGGCCGCCACCGGCTATCCCGGCATCACCTATTGCTCGGATGCAGCGCTGGCCGACGGGAAACCGAGCTCATCGAGCTCATCCGGGTGCCGTTCAATCCCTGGGTCGCCGGCGTACTGATGGCGGCGATCCCCCCGGTGATCATCCTGTCGCTGCACTGGTCGCGCATGAACCGCAACGGAGGACTCGCGGGAATGGTCGTCGGGGCGGTCACCGTGTTGGTCTGGCACGAGATATCCGGCCGGCGTCTCCTCCCCTGCGCCCGAGGTACTGGTGCAGGAAGGCGAGACCGAGGAGCGAGAGGCCCAGGCCCATGAAGGACACTGCGCGCAGCAGTCCGGTCAGCCCCGCCATGTCGATGAAGAAGATCTTCAGGATCACCAGCAACAGCAGCACCAGCCCGCCTCGATAGAGCGCCGTCTGGTCGCGCAGGATCCCGAGGACCATCGTGCCCACGGCCATCAGCAGCCAGACCGCCGAATAGCTATACAACTCGCCGTCGCGGACAGCGTCGGCGAAATCCAGCCGGCCATGCCACAGGTGCCGGATCTCGAGACTCACGAACAGCCACAGGCCAACTCCCGCCAGCACCGCGAAAAACGGTCGGAGATCCGGTTCGTAGGAGCGGGCGGCCAGCGCCCAGAGCACGACAGGCAGGCCGTAGGCCAGCAGCAGCAGGTTCAGTACCGGCGTTTCCGAAACCAGCGCGGAGCTCGCTGCGTCCCACACGTGGTTCAGTACCGTGACCAGCATCAGGTAATTGCCCACCGCGAGCAGCATCAGGACCTGCGCGAGCACGCGGTGCAGTTCCTGCAGTTCGCGGTCATGCCGGCTACGCCAGAAGTACAGCAGCGCGAACGACGCCCAGAGCGCGGTGTTCAGCGCGGCCTCGGTGAAGTCGTAGCGGGACGCAAAGACATCGCCATCGTAAAGCTGGAACCGAATCACCACATGCAGGAAAAGCAGCAGCAGATGCACGGCGCCGACCTGCAGCCAGGATCGCAAGCCCTCTTCCGCCGGCACCAGCCGGCTCGCCAGCCAGACCACGAGCAGGCTGCCACCGTAGGTCGCGAGCGTCCAGGAGGTGGCGGGGCCGTACTCCAGCAGCCATGGATTCAACGTCAGCCGCACCACGACCACCATTAGCACGAGCTTCACCAGCCAGCCCAGATGGGGCACTGCGAAGCGCTGGACCAGCCAGGTCAGCGACAGCACCTGCACGGCCAGCGCGAGGGTCAGCGTCGCCTGCTCCAGGAGAATGACGACCGCCAGGGAATAGGCCAGGTGGGCCGCCGCGATCTGCCAGAACGCGACGGCATCCGCCTGCCCGGCACGCAACCGGCGGCCCGCGAGCCCCCCGAGCGCCAGACCCACCGCCAGGCTCGTGGCGCTGAGCATCCAGTCCCGCAGCGCGTCGGGTGCCAGCACGTGGGCAAGCGCAAGCGCCATCGGCGGCGCGATGAATGCCAGCGACGCGGCCAGCGCGGAGTCATGGCGCGCCTGCAGGTGCCAGGCGCCGCCCGCGCTGAACAGCAGACCCAGCAGACCCAGCGAGATCAGGGCCGTTCTCAGATCCTCGGGTGCCACCGGACGCAGGGACCACATCCAGGGCTCGAAGGGCTGCCAGGCGACCACACTTGCGACGAAACCCGCGGTCATCGCGATCAGAGTGACCCACGGCAACGCCCGGAGCGCGTCGTTGTAGCGACTGGCGACCAGAACCAGTGCCGGCAACGGCAGCCACAGCAGCGGGCCCAGCGACCACAGCGGATCCAGCGCCATCGCATAGGCCTGGGCCAGGATCAGGATCAGCAGCGCCATGGGCAGATGACCCGCTTCCGATCCGCGAAGACGCATCCAGTCCCGCCAGTCGCCGGGGTTGCGGTCCTCGGTGGAAGGATCCGTCAGCCGGTAGTTGCCTGACCGAAGCGCCAGCATGCCCCAGGCCAGTATCGCGAGGTAAAGGCCAAGCCAGGGCTCGGTCTGAGCGCCGGCGTGCAGCGCGATCCACCACCAGAGCAGCGCACCGGCGACAGTGCCCCACCACAGCCACGGGCGGTAGACGTAACGCATCAGCAGGAATCCGGCCAGAGCGACGGTCAGGCTGTAAAGGAGGACCGTGACGAGCTGATCGGCCTCGCCACCAAGCAGCGCGGGCACCGCATAGGCACCCAGGATGCCGAGGATCGCGAGGATCGGACCGTGCCGCAGCGCAAGCAGCATCGTACCCAGCGAGATCAGCGCCAGGAGCAGGAAAATCACCGCCGGGGGCCACAGCTGGTAAAGGTGCAACGCCGCGAGCGCCGCCGCATACAGGGTGAGGCTCGCCCCCCCGGCCAACGCGGCCACCGCGTCGTAGTGCTGCTCCGTGCGCCGGCGCAGCCACTCGGCCAGCGCGTGCAGGGCCAGACCGGTCGCAATCCCCAGCAGCACGCGTGCGGTCGGCCCGAGCCAGCCCTGCTCGATCGAGTAACGGACCAGAAAGATGCCCGCGAGGCCGATTGAAAAGCCGCCCAGACCGACCATCCAGTGGTCCTGAACCATCACGATGATCCCGCCCAAGGCATCCTGAACGCGTTTCCGCCGGGGTGGGGCCCCGTGGGGCGCTGAGGGTGCTTCGGCCGGGCTCACGGCCCTCGTGCTTCCCGACCCGGTGACGCCAACCGATGTCAGGCCGGTCGATGGTGCGGGCGTTTTCGGGTCAGCAGTCGCGGGCTCGGGACGGGTCTCAGGGGCCGCGGCCGCCCCCCCGGAGTCCGCCGCGCGCAGTCGCCGCAACTCGCGTTCGACGCGCGACAGCCGCGCCTGCAGGTTCCCGAGGCGCAGCGCACTCACCCAACCGAGCACCGCACCGATAAGCAGCCCGAAGACGATGATCGCGACCAGCACGCCGCCCAGTAAACTCATGCAAGCCGCCCCGAATGTCGCTGCCCTGCGCAGCGGGGCTAGGTTATCCTGAAATCGCCCGCAGGATGGTCGCGACCACCGTTTGGCCCTGGACGCGCGCCCGCAGCCAGCGACGCACCTCGGCCCAGTCCACCGGGTTCGTCGCCAGCGCCGGTACCGCGACCGCGATGAAATCACCGCGCTCGGTGACCACGACCCTGTGTCTGTCTCCAGCGGCTGCCGGCTGGAGGGCCAGGTGGACCCACTCGATGCGTTCTCCGCGTCGCGCAGCCGCCTGCAGGGCTGCTGCGAGGGCATACAGGTCGACCGCGAGCTCCCGGCAGGTCGCCTCCCTTGCAGCGCGGCTGGAAAGGTCCGGGAATTCGCAGCGCAGTCCGTCCGTGGTTTCCCAGCCCGGCGGGCGGCCCTGCGAAAACACCCAGGTACCCTTCACGGCCGAGGCCTGAGCGGCCCCCCGCCCGGGACCATCTCCCCCCCCTGCCGGACAGTCGTGACGCTGGCAGAATGCCGCCGCGACCTCTCTTTCCAGGCGGCTCTGCACCGTGACCCGCGGCCAGGCGACCCACAATGGCCGACCGTCGATCAACAACAGGATCTGGCCGTGGCGGTCCGCGTGCAATTCAACCATCCGCGCG
>SKQM01000093.1 GCA_007119005.1 Thioalkalivibrio sp. | reverse complement strand
TCACTACCAGACCGCAAGCCATACCCATCACGAGCCGGGTACCGGCGCGCCGGGCTGTATCGACTGCCACATGCCGGCACGCACGTACATGGTGGTGGACGTCCGGCGGGACCACAGCTTCAGGGTTCCACGCCCCGACCTTGCAGCCGAGCTCGGTGTGACCAATGCCTGCGCTGCCTGTCACGGCGATCAGCCTGACGAGTGGAGCGCGGCTGCAGTGCGCGACTGGTTGGGAAGGGATGCGCGCGGCCTGCAGGACTTCGCGCATGCGTTTGCGGCGGGGCGCGCCGGCAGGATTGAGGCGGGGGATCCGCTGCGCCGTATCGCTGCGGATTCTGCGCAGCCGGCCATTGTCCGGGCAACGGCGCTAGAGCTGCTGCGCAGTTACCCGGGACCGGAAACCCTGCGGATCGTCTCGTCTTCTCTGGAAGATCCGGACCCGGCAGTGCGTCTCGCCGCGATGGGGGGGCTGGCTTCGGCACCACCGGCCGATCAGCTGGCACTGTTGAAGGCGCGATGGACGGATCCTGTCCTCGCGGTGCGAATCGAGGCGGCCCGGTTGGCGGCCGGTGAGGATCCGCAAACCTTGGATGAGCTTGAGTTTGACCAGTTGATCGCGGCAATCGGCGAGTATGTCGATGCTCAGCGTGCGAGCCTGGATCGCCCCTCGGCATGGCTGAATCTCGGAAACCTTTACGCGGACGCGGGGGATCCAGAACTCGCCGCGGAGCACTATCAGGCAGCGCTGGCACTCGATCCGGCTTTCGAACCCGCGTTCGGAAACCTTGCCGACCTCCTGTTCAGACATGGCAATGAGGCAGCGGCTGGGGAAGTGCTGGCGCGCGGCCTACAGTTGCAGCCGGATAGCGCCAGCTTGCATCACGCGATGGGTTTGCACCGGATCCGTTCGGGCGACCGCACGGGCGCGCTGGTCTCGCTGGCGACGGCGGCGGAACTGGCGCCGGAGGACTCCCGGTTCAACTACGTCTATGCCATTGGGCTGGACGGAGAGGGTCGCCGCGGCGAGGCGATCGCACTGCTCGAGCGGACGCACCAGGTCCGTGAGGTGGACCAGGACGTGTTGCGTGCGCTGGTGAGCATGAACCTGGAGTCGGGCAAGTTCGAAGACGCCCTGACCTACGCGCGACAATTACAGCGGCTCAGACCGTCGGATCCTCAGCTCGAACGGTTGCTCTTGCAACTGCAAGATGACTGAAGGATCCCGTCGCTCCTACCAGTCCCGCGGGTGTCGTGGCGTCGGGTCGGTTCATCCCACAGAGGTCGTCTGGTAGTCTGGCCTCCACCCACAAAAAGGAAAGAGACCCATGACGCTTCATGTCGAGCTTGTTCCAATCCTGTCCCTGGTTGCCGGGATCGCCATTCTGCTGGTGCCCAGGTTGCTCAACTACATCGTCGCCATCTACCTGATCGTGATCGGCGTGGCCGGACTGTTAAACCTGTAGCTCGACGGTCCGGCCCCGCTGCTTCGTTGTCCACTAGACCCGGTGCAGGTCGCGCGGGGGAAGATACTCGCTGCGCGGGTGCGGATCTGACTCGACGACCTTCACGCCCTGGGCTTCCAGTGCATCGATCAGTTCCTGCCCGAGGTCGCCGAGGTGTTCCGCATGCTGTTTCAGGCTGGTCAGCAGGTCGGCGGCCTCGAACGCGTCCATCCGCACGTGTGCCTGCTTTTCGGCAATGGTTTCCAGATTCATCGCAGTCTCTCCGTGGGTTCAGGTTTCGATGCTGGGTTGCCGAGGCGCATTCTCGTCGAATGCGTGTGGCGGTTGCCGAAACTCGTTGTTCGCCTGGGCGTAGGCCTCGCCAAGGGCGGAAGACAATGCGAGCGCCCCATTGCGCATTTCCCGCGCCTTGCCGTTGATCGCCTTGGCGAGTTTCTGGCCCTGCTTGAGGTCGATGCTGAGCCGAAAATGATTGTCGTCGATCTGTTCCAATTTCATGCTGCCCTCCCGTTTACGGTTTCGGATACGACGCCAGATACGTTCTGCCTGTGCATCCCGCGGCCAGTACGCAAGCCCGCCGTCTGTAACAGCAGACTGGTCTGAGGGGATTGTGTTCCCCTGGTGCCGGACTATCCCGTGCTGGTGCGGGGCTGAGCAGATGGTTGAATGTTGCCCCGAGGCCGCATCTCGTCTACGGTTCGCGTCTGGTGGCCTCTGCGCGAGGCCTTCTTTTTGCACACCACCGTAGTGGATCGGCGAAGACGGCGGGCCAGAGCATGCAGAGTGAACCCCGGACAATCGAGCAGCGGCTGCCACGGGGCGTGATGCTGAACGCCTACCCCGACAGCCTGGGTGGGAAGCTCTCCGACCTGGTTGCTCTGCTCAAGCGTCCCGAGGTCGAGGGAGCCTTCTCGCTCCTGTACATCCTGCCGACCTTCTTCAACAGTGATCTCGACCGCGGTTTCTCCATCATCGATTACGGCCTCAACCAGGAACTGGTGGGACCCCAGGATCTGGATGAACTCGACCGGCTCGATATCACCTTCAAGTTCGACCTGATCCTGAACCATCTCTCGGTCGCATCGCCGCAGTTCCGGGATCTGCTGGAGCGGGGTGATGAATCGGAATACAAGGACTTCTTCCTGGACTGGAACGCCTTCTGGGGCTGCCACGGGGCGCCCGGAGAAGGCGGTTACGTGGTCCCGCACGACGAGCACTTGCAGAAGCTGTTCCTGCGCAAGCCGGGCCTGCCGATCCTGAAGGTGGGCTTTCCGGATGGTTCCGAGCGGCCCTACTGGAACACCTTCTACCAGCAGATCCGCTACCGGCCCGTGTCCGCGGACGCTTTGCACGGCCTGAGCGGGGTCACGCCAGAGTCGGCCGAGCAGATCGCTGCCCGCATCAACGCGGCGATCGAGACGGGACCGGACCTCGAGCATCTCTACCTGGACGGTCACGATTACCTGCGGGACGAGATCCACGCGCTGCTCCGCGGTCACCGTTCGTATCTGGGGCAGATGGATCTCAACGCCCGGTCCGAAAAGGTCTGGGAGTTTTACGACGAGACCCTGGCCCGCCTGCGGGACTACGGCGCGAGGATCATCCGCCTGGATGCTTTCGCGTACCTGCACAAGGAGCCAGGACAGGCCAATTTCTTCAACAAGCCGGGCACCTGGGATTACCTGCGTCGACTGCGGGAGATGGCCAGCGCGTACGAACTGATCGTCTTTCCGGAAGTGCACGCGGAATATGGCAAGGGGTTGCACCGCGAGGTCGCGCGGGAGGGATACCCGATCTACGATTTCTTCCTGCCCGGCCTGCTGATCCATGCCCTGGACCGTGGCACCAACGTCCACCTCCTGCGCTGGATCGACGAGATCCAGACGGAGCGGTTGCAGACCATCAACATGCTCGGCTGCCACGACGGCATCCCGGTGCTCGACCTCCGCGGCGGCGAGGTGGACGGGGTCTACCGCCCGGGGCTGCTGGATGACGCCGAGATCGACGCCGTGGTGGATCGCATTCTTGCCCGCGGCGGTCGCATCAAGAACCTGTATGGCCCGGACGGCAGAAAGATCGCCTACTATCAGGTCAACGCGACCTTCTACAGCGCCCTGGGCGAGGATGATCGCAAACTGCTGCTGGCCCGCGCGATCCAGCTGTTCATGCCGGGCATCCCGCAGGTCTGGTATCTGGATCTGTTCGCGGGCCGCAACGATCACGTGGCCGCGGACAACGGCGGTGCCGCGGGGCACAAGGAAATCAACCGCACCAATCTCGACAACGACGAGATCGAGCGCCGTCTGGCGTGGCCGGTCGTTCAGGATCAACTGGCGCTGATCCTCATGCGCAATACCTCTCCGGCCTTCGCCGGAAAACTGACGGTGCACTCGAGCGCAGTGGGTCGGTTGCATCTCTCCTGGCGTTGCAATGGTTGCATCGCGAGCCTTCACGCAGACTTGAAGACCTTCGAATTCACCGTCAGCGAGCACGACACGGCCCGTGGCGATACCCGGATCTTCCGCTCCCGCGACGAATCGCCCCATTCCCGGGTCGGATCTTCAAGGGCAGCCGGGTCCGCGCGTCTGTGATCTGAGTCCGGGCCGGTAAGGGGCGCGTGGAGGCGTTGCCGCTGGAGGTCCTCGCGCTGCTGGTGGCCGTGGCGGCGCTGGCCGGGTTCATCGACGCGATTGCCGGGGGTGGGGGCCTTCTGGCGCTTCCGGCTCTGCTGTGGGCCGGGCTGCCGCCGGTGCAGGCGCTGGCCACCAACAAGCTGCAAGGGAGTTTTGGTACCTTCGCGGCCTCCTGGAACTTCGTCCGTCGCGGCGAGATCGCGCTGAAGCCACTGAGGATCCCGATCCTGATGACCTTCATCGGATCCGCCTCGGGGACTCTGGCGGTGCAGCAGCTCGGGTCGGATTTGCTGGGCCAGCTCGTGCCTCTGCTGCTGATCGGCTTCGCGCTTTATTTCCTGTTCTCGCCCCGCATCGGCGATTCGGATGCGCAGCAGCGGATCGGTCACGGACTCTTCGGTCTGGGCATCGGGTTCGGCGTGGGCTTCTATGACGGCTTCTTCGGGCCCGGCACCGGGAGCTTTTTTGCGATCGCGTTCGTGCTCCTGCTCGGCTACAACCTGCGCCGGGCGACGGCGGGCACCAAGGTGCTGAACTTCACCAGCAACATCGCCTCCCTGATCTTCTTTGCGCTGGCCGGGCAGGTGGTCTGGCAGGTGGGGCTGGCGATGGGTGCGGCGCAGATGGCCGGCGCCTGGCTCGGATCGCAGATGGTGATCCGTCACGGCACAAGGCTGATCCGTCCAGTGCTCGTGGTCGTGTCTCTGGCGATTTCGCTGCGGCTGCTGCTGGCGGACTGAGCTTGCGGTGTGCTCATGGGCGGGAGGTGAACATTTCTGACCGTTCGCCCTGAGCCTGGCGAAGGGCGTTGGTCCCGGGCCTCAGGCCACCAGTAGCAGGTTGCAGTCCATGCGCGCGAAGACCGGGCGCAGGGTGGCGGCTCTCGCCGCGTACCAGTCTGCGGGGAGAACCACGGTTCCCGGTCTCTGCGTCTGGAGACAGGTCAGCAGGCGCTGCATGCCCGGGTCACGGGTCGCGTCCGGGTCTGGCTGGGATCGGGTCACGAGCAACCGGATGGCCCCGGGATCGAGTGCGGTTGCGATCTCCAGTGCCGCGAGGCCGGTGGGCTCCTCGTGGTGGACGACGCAGACGCTGGAATCGCGCTGGCGCATGGATTCACGGGAGCCCGTGTGACCGGGGGGATGGCTCAGTACGAACAGACTGCCGGAGATCGGTTGCGCGAGCAGTCTTTCCCAGTCCGGCCAGCCCGCCAGCTCCAGCGACCAGCGCACGCGGACGGGGGTCGCAATCTGCGTCATGGTGGTGCGAACCCGCTCCGCCAGTGACTGCAGGCTGCGTTGCATCAAGGCCGTGTCCAGACGACGCTCCAACCCGGCCAGCAGGCTGATCTCGCTGGCAAAGGGCAGGGCGACGGCACGCGCGAGTTCCGTCTGCGTGAGCAGCAGGGTATCCAGCTCGGCTTCGAAGCGAGCGGCGAGGGTCACCGCAAAGGAGATCGCCGCAGGCGATGGCCCGGCAGCGTCCAGTGCGAGCAGGACGCGGCGCAGTGCCGGCTCATTCGCTTGCATGCGGATCCTCGCGGCGGGAGTAGGCCTGGCGCAGCCGGGCGAGCTCGGCAAGCCGAGCCTGGACGCGCCCGTTCAGGCTCGGCTCCGGCCAGCGCCCTTCGGGATCCGGCTCGCCCGCGGGCAGGCCGCTCAGCAGTGCGCCTGCCTGGTCGACGTGGGTGACGGCATAGACGTGGAAACGCCCCTCGCGCGCAGCCTCGACCACGTCCCGGCGGAGCATCAGGTGCGGACGGTTGCTGGCCGGGATGATCACGCCATGGCTGCCGTCCAGGCCCCGCGCCGCACAGACGTCGAAGAACCCCTCGATCTTTTCGTTGACCCCGCCGATAGCCTGCACCACACCGTGCTGGTCCACCGAGCCTGTGACTGCGAGCGACTGGCGCATCGGCGCGTCCGCAAGTGCCGAGAGCAGGGCACACAGTTCCGCCACGGAGGCGCTGTCGCCCTCGACCGGACCGTAGGACTGCTCGAAGGTCAGGCTGGCGGCCAGCGACAGGGGCTGGTCGGTGCTGTAGCGCCATGCGAGGTAGGAGGACAGGATCAGCACGCCTTTGGAGTGGATTGCACCGCCCAGTTCCACCTCCCGCTCGATGTCGATCACCTTGCCCGCACCGAGCCGCGCGGTCGCCGTGATGCGGGAAGGCCGGCCAAAACTGAACTCGCCGAGGCTGATCACGGACAGACCGTTGACCTGGCCCACGCGCTCGCCTTCGAGGTCCACCCGCTGGATGCCGCGCCGGATCGTTTCGTGCACCTGCTCCCGGATGCGGCTGAGGCGGCGGATTCCGGCGTCGATCGCACTCTCGACGTGGGTGTCGCCGACGTGGACTGCGTTGTCCTGCCCCGCGTAGTAATCGGCCTCCCGGAGCAAATCATCGAGCGAACCCATGTGCAGCGACAGGCGCTCTCCGTCCTCGACGTGGCGGGCGGCCTGGTCGATCACCCGCGCGACGCCCGCACGGCTGAACGGTCTTAGCCCGCCGGCACGCTGCTGCATCCCGATCAGTCTCGCGTATTGGCCGGTGCTGTCGGTGTCCCGCTGCATGTCCTCGGAGAAGTCGGCCGCGACCTTGAACAGACGGGCGAACTCGGGATCGTAATACTGCAGCAGATAGTAGAGCCGGCGCCCGCCCACCAGAACCACCTTCAGGTCGAGCGGGATGGGCTCGGGCTCGAGCGTCGTGGTGCTGGCGATGCTGAGCATGGTCTCCAGGGATTCCACGCGCAGTTCGCGCGCGCGCAGTGCGCGCTTCAATGCCTCCCAGGCGAAGGAATGCCCAAGCAGTCGCTCCGCGTCGATGATCAGGTAGCCGCCATTGGCCCGGGCCAGTGCGCCGGACTTGATCAGGGTGAAGTCGGTTACCAGCGTACCGTGCTGGACCGTATGCTCCACGCGCCCCACCAGATTCTGGTAGGTCGGGTTGTCCTCGTAAAACACGGGAGCGCCCGTGGTCTGAGCGTGATCGACAAGCACGTTCACCTGGTAGCGGGTCAGCTGTCGCGCGGCCTGTCCGGCCGGATTGGGACCGCTGTCGGAATCCTCGCCGAGGCTCCGGATCTGCTCGGCGTTCTCCAGCAGGTCGTGGCGCACCGCGTCGAAGAAACGCAGCACCTCCGGTAGATCGCTGTACTCCTGGTACAACTCCTCGAACTGCTGGTCGACCGTGGCGCCCGACACCTGCAGGTCCAGCTGTTTGTGCCGCTCACGGCCTTCGCGCTGCCAGCGGGGGATCTGGGCGATCAGCTGACGGAGATCCTGCTTGAGTTCCTCGACCGCTGTCTCGATCGCCTGCTGATCCCTCTCGGGCAGCTTTTCGAACTCTTCGGCCCCCAGGATTTCACCATCGTGGGTCGGCGCCAGGGTGTAACCCCCGGGGGTGCGCAACAGGGCGACGTTGCGTTTCTCCGCCTTCTGCCGGAGTTCACCGAACGCCTGTTCGTCGCGGTCCTTGAGTTCGTCGTGGATCTCCTGGGCCTGGGAGCGGTAGGCCTCGCTCTGGAACGCGGCCACCAGCGCGGTGATCACATCCTCGGTCAGCTGCTGCATGTCGCGCCGCAACGCATGGCCGCGACCTGCCGGCAGGCGCAGCGCCCTGGGACGGTGCGGGGTCTCGAAATCGTTGACGTAGCACCAGTCCTTCGGCACGTCGCGTTTGGCGGCGGCGTCGCGGAACAGCCGATTGACCAGGGTCCTGCGTCCGAGGCCCGTGGATCCGAGCACGAACAGGTTGTAGCCCTCGTGCAGCATGCCGATGCCAAAGCGCAGCGCCTCCAGCGCCCGTTCCTGGCCCAGCACCCCATCGAGGTCGGCCAGCTCCCCGGTGTGTTCGAAATCCAGAGTCTCCGGGTCGCAGGAGTGGCACAGGACCTCGGCGGGAAGAGGCTTCGGTGGGGTGGCTGACGAGGGATCCGTTGGCCGCCGTCGATCAGACATCTCCTGTGGCTCCCGAGTGGCCAGGGCCGCAGTGCCCTGACCACGAACATAGCAGATATGGCAGGTGGGGCGGCTCCGGGATCAGCCCCAGGGACAGGGTCCTTCGACAGGCTCAGGACGAACGGAGGCTGTGCTTAGACCGGCTCAGGACGAACGGAATGGATTCGCCGGGTGTTTCCCTATTCCAGGCCGGCACGGCGCAGGCGGGCGCGCAGGTCGTCCATCTCGTCGAGCAGGTCGGCCACCAATGCCGCGAGCTCGGGTTCCGCGTCGAACAGCTGTTCCATCTCGCGCATGCGTCGGGCACGGCGCAGGTGCTCTGCCGAGAAGCGCCAGGTGCCGGCGACACATTCGGTGCGCGGAAACAGGCCCTCCTCGAGGTGATGCCTCAGCCACTGGGGCTCGACGGTGCAGACGGTGGCCATCTGCTCGACGGTGAGCCATGTCTCTTCCATCAGGGCGCCGGTCAGGATGTCGTCGTCGCGCATCGTTCAAGCCCTCTCGTCGCGGCGCGGGTCGAACGCCAGTTCGCGCGCCATCGTTTCGTAGATCTCTTTTGCCTTCGGGTCCTTCGCAGACGGCAGCAACACCTGGATCTCCAGCAGCAGATCGCCAGCCGGGGTGCCGGGAATGCCGCGGCCACGTACGCGCAGCTGGCGGCCACTCTGTGCGCCCTCGGGGATGCGAACCTTCAGGCTGCCACCTGGCAGCTGCACCGGGATGACTGCGCCCAAGGCTGCCTCCCATGGCGTAACGGGGAGGGTCAGGTGGAGATCCCGGCCATCGGGCCGATAGCGCGGATGCGGTCGGAAATGGACCTCGAGCAGCAGGTCGCCCGCCGGCCCGCCGCCGATCCCGGGCGAACCCTGGCCAGCCAGGCGGATCACCTGACCTTCGTGCACGCCTTTGGGGATGCGGACGTTCAGGTTCCGCGTATCGACCACCACACGGCCCTGGTCATCCAGCCGCGGGGCGCGCAGGGAGATCTGCCGGGTGGCTCCTTCGAAGGCATCCTCGATGTCGAGCAGAACCTTGGCGTGGTGGTCCTCGCCGCGGGCGTGGAACTCGCCGCCAGCGGTGTGATAGTGGGCTCGGCCGCCGCCTCTCTGGCGGAAGAGCTCAGAGAAGAAATCGCTGAACGCGGCCTCCTCGGAGGGCGAGAAGCCCCGGCCGGAAAACTCGAAACCGGCGTCCCAGTCGGGCGGTGGACGGAACTCCTCGCCCGGCTGGTGCCCGCGACCCAGCTGGTCGTAGGCGGCACGCTTTTCGGGGTCGGAGAGTACCGCATAGGCCTCGTTGAGCTCCTGCATGCGTGATTCCGCGTCCGGCTCCTTCGAGACATCCGGGTGGTATTTGCGGGCGAGTTTGCGGAAGGCCTTCTTGATTTCCTGGACCGTGGCCTCGCGCGGCACGTCCAGTGTCTGGTAGTAGTCCTTGAATTCCATGCGCGCTCCTTGGCCTTCGGGGCAAGTGGGTAGCCTCACCCATGGAAATAACCCCTCCGGCCGCTACTTTCAAGGGTATTGAAGGGATCTCGGGGATCCCCATATTCGTGTGCGAGGGCGCCGTTCGGACGGTGCCCCGCGATGACCAATGGAGGATGTCATTATGTACCGTTCGTTGCTTCCCCACGATATGTTCGCGGAACTCGACCGCCTGCAGCGGGAGATGAGCCGGAGTTTCGATTATTCGCCCAGCATACGCGGTATGGCTCGGGGCGGATTCCCGGCGATGAACGTAGGCGGCACGCCGCACTCGGTGGAGATTTACGCCTTCGCCCCCGGCATCGACCCGGCCGGCATCGAGGTGCAGATCGAGAAGGGCGTGCTGGTGATCGCCGGTGAGCGGCCTTCGGCACTGCCCGCTGGCGACGCGAAGGCCAATGTGCACATCGACGAGCGCTTTGCCGGGGCGTTCCGCAGGGTCGTGACCCTGCCGGATGACGTTGACCCGGACAAGGTGACCGCCCGCTACCGCGACGGCGTGCTGCACATCAGCATCAAGCGCCGTGAAACCTCGTTGCCGCGCCGCATCAGCGTTCAGTGAAGGAGGGGAGAATCATGAATGACAAGACCGACGTCGCCCGGAAGGAAGAGGCCCGTGCTGCCGCGGAAAGCGCGCTGATGCCGCCGGTGGATGTGTTCGAGGATGCGACCGGCATCACCTTGCTCGCGGACCTGCCGGGTGTTCCGAAGGACCGTCTGCACCTGCAGGTGGAGGCCGAAGCCCTGACCATCGAGGCAGAGGTGGCGCTGGAGGTGCCCGAGGGCATGGAGGCCACCCACGCGGAGGTAAACCTGCCCCGGTACCGCCGTGTGTTCACCCTTTCGCGTGAACTGGATACGGACAAGGTCAGCGCCGAGTTCCGCAACGGCGTGCTGACCCTGCGCATTCCGAAGGCCGAACACGCGCAGCCAAAGCGGATCGAGGTGGAGGTGGCATAACCGAGGGCCCTCACCCCCGGCCCCTCTCCCGCGTGCGGGGGAGGGCTGGGGAGGGGAACTCTTTGGAGTGTGGCGGCTTGCCGCCGCCTTGGAGCAGGGGGCTTGCCCCCTGCCGCGGGGGAGCGGGCTTCCGCGCTCCAAGACTCTGGCTACGACGCCAGACGCTTGTACTTCATCCGGTGCGGCTGGTCGGCAGCTGCGCCGAGGCGCTCGTGGCGATCCGCCTCGTACTCCTCGAAATTCCCCTCGAAGAACACCACGCTGCCGTCTTCCTCGAAGGCGAGGATGTGCGTCGCGATGCGGTCGAGGAACCAGCGGTCGTGCGAGATCACGATCGCCGAGCCTGGGAAATCGAGCAGGGATTCCTCAAGCGCCCGCAGCGTCTCCACATCGAGGTCGTTGGTCGGCTCGTCGAGCAGCAGCAGGTTGCCGCCGCTCTTCAGCACCTTGGCAAGATGAACCCGGTTGCGTTCGCCCCC
>SKQM01000174.1 GCA_007119005.1 Thioalkalivibrio sp. | reverse complement strand
TCCAGCAGCGAGAGCTCGCGGTTCAGGTACAGCTCGGGGTTGGCGAGGTCGATGTCGTCCATCGGAGAACGGCGGCGGTGTGGGCAGCTCTCGAGCGTAAACCAAACCCGCAGTGGGGTATAGCGCGCTGGCCCTCTTCAGGCCGCGAGCAGAAACTCGATAAGCGCCTTCTGCGCGTGCAGGCGGTTCTCAGCCTCGTCCCAGACCACGCTCTGCGGTCCCTCGAGCACCTCGGTACTGACCTCTTCCTCGCGGTGCGCGGGCAGACAGTGCATGAACAGCGCGTCGGGCTTTGCCAGGCGCATTAGCGCGGTGTCGACGAAGAAGCCCGAGAAGGCCTGCCGGCGGGCGCTCTTCTCGTCTTCCTGCCCCATGCTCGCCCAGACGTCGGTGACCACGAGGTCGGCGTCGCGCGCGGCCTGGCGCGGATCGCGCACCAGCTCCAGCGCAGGGCCTGCGACGGCGCTGATGCCCGGGTCGGGATCGTAGCCCTCCGGGCAGGCGGCCGCGAGGGTGAAGCCCAGCAGCCGTGCCGCGTGGATGTAGCTGTTGCACATGTTGTTGCCGTCGCCGATCCAGGCCACGCGCTTGCCGCGGATCTCGCCGCGGTATTCGAAATAGGTCTGCAGGTCGGCGAGGAGCTGCGCCGGGTGCTCGAGATCGGTCAGCCCGTTGATCACCGGCACCGACGCGTAATTGGCGAAGCGCTCGATCTTTTCGTGCTCGTAGGTGCGGATCATCACGCAGTCGACCATGCGCGAGAGCACCCTCGCGGTGTCTTCGATCGGCTCGCCGCGTCCCAGTTGGGTATCGCGCGGCGACAGGAACAGCGCATTGCCGCCGAGCTGCTGCATGCCCACCTCGAACGACACGCGCGTCCGGGTCGACGACTTCTCGAAGATCATGCCCAGCACCTTGCCGCGCAGGATGTGGTCGTGATGCTTGCCGGCGTGCGTCTCCTCCTTCAGTTCGGTGGCGCGCCCGATAATCTGGCGGATTTCGGTGCCCGTGAGGTCTGCAAGAGATAGAAAATGCCTTTTGTTCATGCGCGAACCCTTTGTCTTTCTTCCCTGTTGATCAGCTCGAGCACGATGTCGGACACCGTGTCGGCGATCTCGGTCACCTGCGCGTCGTTGATGATCAGCGGCGGCAGCAGGCGGATTACACGTTCCGCGGTCACGTTGAGCAGCAAGCCACGGTCCAGCGCCGCACGCACGAGTTCCGCGGCCGGGCGGTCGAGTTCGATCCCGAGCATCAGGCCACGGCCACGCACCTCGACCACCTCCGGCCGATCACCGAGCCGTTCCTCAAAGAGCCGCAGCAGTTGCGTTCCCTGGCGCGCCGCGTCCTCGCGCAGGCCCTCGGCCTGCATCACGTCGATCACGGTGAGCGCCGCACGGCAGGCGAGCGGATTGCCGCCGAAGGTGGTTCCGTGGCTTCCGGGAGTGAACAGATCCACCGCGCGACCGGCGACGAGACTGGCGCCGATGGGCACGCCGTTGCCCAAGCCCTTGGCGAGGCTCAGCACATCGGGCAGAACCTGCTCGTGCTGGAAGGCGAACCACGCACCGGTGCGGCCGATCCCGGCCTGGATTTCGTCGAGCATCAGCAGCCAGTCGTTCTCGGTCGCCAGCGCGCGAAGGTCGCGCAGGTAACCGTCGGGGGGGATGCGGATTCCGCCTTCACCGGTGATCGGTTCCACGAGGATCGCGGCGACGTCCGGGTCGTTGCGGTATTCGGCGACGGCGGTCGAGTCTCCGTAGGGAACGCGGACGAAGCCCTCGACCAGAGGTTCGAAACCCCGCTGTATCCGGGCGTTGCCGGTTGCAGTCAGTGTCGCCAGGGTGCGGCCGTGGAAACTGCCCTCCATCACGATGATTTTCGGGCGTCCGATGCCCCGACGATGCCCGTGCAGGCGCGCGAGCTTGATCGCCGCCTCGTTGGCCTCGGCACCGGAGTTGCAGAAGAAGGCCTGGTCCATGCCCGCGAGCGCACAGAGGCGCCGAGCCAGCTGTTCCTGCAGCGGAATCCGGTACAGGTTGGAGGTGTGGATCAGCGTACGCGCCTGGTCGGCAATGGCGCTCGCAATCTTCGGGTGGGAGTGGCCGAGTCCACACACGGCGATACCGGACAGCGCATCCAGGTAACGACGACCCTCGGTGTCCCACAGCCATGCACCCTTGCCGCGCACGAAGGCGACCGGCAGCCGGTTGTAGGTGTTCTGAAGGGCATCAGCCATCGTGCAGTCTCCGAATAAAGAAGGCCGGTGACATCGACAGACGCTGCACCGGCCCCGGGACGAGACACGGTGAACCGCGTCTCCGTGCTTGGACGATTGTCGGACTATTTCATCTGGCTGGCAACGAAGTCCCAGTTGACCACGTTCCAGAAGCCCTCCAGGTACTTGGGCCGGAGGTTGCGGTAGTCGATGTAGTAGGCGTGTTCCCAAACGTCCACGGTCAGCAGCGGCGTCTTGCCGTCGCGCAGCGGGTTCGCGGCGTTGGAGGTGTTCACGATTTCCAGCGACCCGTCGGGGTTCTGCACCAGCCAGGTCCAGGCGGAGCCGAAGTTGTTCACGGCCATGTCGGTGAACTTCTCCTTGAACGCCGCAAAGGAACCGAAGTTCGCGCTGATCGCGTCGGCCAGTTTGCCCGAGGGCTCACCGCCGCCGTTGGGGCTCATGCAGCTGAAGTAGAAGGTGTGGTTCCAGACCTGTGCACCGTTGTTGAAGATGCCGCCGGCGGGGGCTTTCCGGATGATCTCCTCCAGCGTGGCGCTCTCGAACTCGCTGCCGGGCAGCAGACCGTTGAGTTTGGTCACGTAGGTGGCGTGGTGCTTGTCGTGGTGATACTCCAGGGTCTCCGCAGAGATATGCGGTTCCAGTGCATTCTTCTCGTAGGGCAGTGCGGGCAGTTCATGTGCCATGCGGGATCTCCTTGATGGTGGCTGC
>SKQM01000178.1 GCA_007119005.1 Thioalkalivibrio sp. | reverse complement strand
GCGAGACCACGGTGCTTTGGGACAGGAAGACCGGGAAACCGGTCGGCCGGGCGATTGTGTGGCAGGACCGGCGCACCGCCCCGGCCTGCGAGGGACTGCGTGAACGCGGTCTCGAAGAGCTTTTTCAGGCTCGCACCGGGTTGCTGATCGACCCCTACTTCTCCGGCACCAAGATCCAGTGGCTGCTCGACCATCAGCCCGGGTTGCGCGAACGTGCGCGTCGTGGCGAGATCGCATTCGGCACCATCGATTCCTGGCTGGTCTACCGGTTGAGCGGGCGGCGCGCGCACGTGACCGACTATTCCAACGCCTCGCGGACGCTGCTGTACAACATCCACGAGTTGTGCTGGGACGAGGAGTTGCTGGATGTATTGGACATCCCGGCAGCGATGCTGCCCGAGGTGATGCCCTCGTCCTGGGTCTACGTGCACACCGACCCGGAGATTTTTCCGGGCACGAAGGGTATTCCGATTGCCGGCATTGCGGGCGATCAGCAGGCTGCGCTCTTCGGTCAGGCCTGCTATCGGCCCGGGATGGCCAAGAACACCTATGGCACCGGTTCCTTCGTGCTGCTGCATACCGGCACCGAACCCGTCCCGAGCAAGCAGCGGCTGCTCACCACCATCGCCTGGCGGATCGGGGACGAACCGGTGGAATACGCGCAGGAGGGTGCGATCTTCGTCACCGGGGCTGCGGTTCAGTGGTTGCGCGACGGTCTGGCGATCATCGAGTCCGCTGGCGAGACCGCGGAACTGGCGACCAGCGTCGCACACAACGACGGGGTGTATTTCGTTCCCGCGCTGACCGGCCTGGGCGCGCCGCACTGGGATCCCTATGCGCGTGGGCTTCTGATTGGCGTTACTCGCGGGACCACCCGAGGACATGTGGCGCGCGCGGTGCTGGAAAGCATCGCCTACCAGACCCGTGACGTGCTCGAGGCCATGGGGCGCGAGTCGGGCATTCGCCTGAAGGAGTTGCGCTGCGACGGCGGGGCCGCACTGAACCCGATGCTGATGCAGTTCCAGGCGGATATTCTCGATAGTGCGGTGGTGGTGCCGGAGACGGTCGAGACCACGGCACTGGGTGCCGCCTACCTGGCCGGGCTGGCTACAGGCTTCTGGCAGAACCGCGAGGAGCTGGCCGGCAAGTGGCGCCTGCACAACCGCTACACGCCGCAGATGGATGCCGAGGAGAGGGAACGCCTGTACCGGCGCTGGCACCGGGCCGTCGCACTGTCTAAGGGCTGGGCCCTCGAGGCGGGCTGAGTCCCGCCCGCAGTGCCCGCTTCGGACCATGCCGATGCCTGCTCTGATTGCGCACCGCGGGTATGCGTCGCGGTGGGCGCTGTTGCTGGCAATTGACGATCTGGCTGGACCGCACCCGTGCGGGCCCTTTGATTTGGTGAGAGGAGGCTGAACCCGGATGGCGAAGGCGAAACGCAAAAAGAAGAACCCGCCGCATGCGGGGGGCGGCACGACGCCGCCGGCTTCAGCCGAGGGCCGTCGGGACGTCGCGATCCTGGCGATGGCCTTGGTCGGGATGGCGATCACGGGGTATCTGACCGTGGTGGCCTGGATGCGAACCACGCCGGCTTTCTGCACCGAAGGATCGGGCTGCGACCTGATCCAGCAGAGCCAGTGGTCGTCGTTTCTGGGTCTGCCCATCGCGCTGTGGGGGTTTTTGTTGTACGCGGTGCTGGCCCTGCTTGCGTTGCGCATGCCGTCTCGCCTGAAGCGCTGGCGACGACTCTGGTTGGTGGCGTTCGTCGGTGTGTCGGTCAGCCTTTATCTGACCGCGGTGGGCTGGTGGACGCTGGAGGCTTTCTGCGGCTGGTGTCTGGCTTCGCTCGCGACGATCACCGCGATTCTCGTCACTGTGCTCCTGCGCCGCCCGGCCTCGGCCCCGGGGATGCCCTGGAGCCAGTGGCTGCTGCGCAGCGCCGGTGCGGGACTGGCGGTGGTCATGGCGCTGCATCTGTACGCGAGCGACGTGTTGTCGCGCCCGGAGCACCCGCGACTGGCGGCGCTGGCGGTGCATCTGGAGGAGTCCGGGGTTCGCTACTACGGGGCTTCGTGGTGCCCCGCCTGCCGTGACCAGGCCCGGCTGTTCGGTGCCGCAAGCGAGCGGCTGCCCTACGTGGAATGCAGCCCCGGCGGCCGCGGCACGCCGATGGCGCAGGTCTGCGTGAACGCTGGGATCTCCAGTTATCCCACCTGGATCATCCA
The DNA here is from genome assembly GCA_007119005.1 of Thioalkalivibrio sp. GTDB lineage: Bacteria > Pseudomonadota > Gammaproteobacteria > Ectothiorhodospirales > Ectothiorhodospiraceae > Thioalkalivibrio. The sequence goes on along the minus strand of SKQM01000178.1, from coordinate 8,888 downwards.
CGGCCGGCGTTTCGAAGAGGTGCTGCACCCGCGTGATCTTGCACAGATGTCGGGCTTCGACTGGGAGGGGTTTGCGCAGTGATCCACAGGCGCCGCCAATGTGGTGGCGCAAATCCCGACTAAACTGAAGGGATGTGAGCAGGAATCTAGGAGGCCACCGATGAAGAACGCACTGGATGTACTGAACGAGAAGGGCACCCACGTCTACAGCATTGGCCCAGACGCCAGCGTTCTCGACGCGCTGCGCCTGATGGCCGAGCACGAGGTGGGTGCGCTGCCGGTGCTGGACGGAGACCGTCTGGTCGGGATCATCACCGAGCGCGACTATGCCCGCAAGGTGATCCTGCTGGAGCGCAGTTCGCGCACGACCCCGGTGCGCGACATCATGATGTCGCGGGTGACCTGCGTGGAGCCGGCGCGCTCGGTGGAGGAGTGCATGGCCCTGATGACCGACAAGCGCGTGCGTCACTTGCCGGTATTGCGCGATGGTCGCATGATCGGACTGGTGTCGATCGGTGACCTCGTGAAGGCGATCATCGACGAGCAGCAGTTCATCATTTCCCAGCTGGAGCTCTACATCGCCAGCTGATCCCCGGCGTGGTCCTGGAGTCTCCCGGGCCGTGGCGGGCCAAGGCACGAGGCAGCCATGAGCGCAGAGCGTGAGCAGAGGATCGAAAGTCTGATTCAGGCGGTGGTCAGGGATTTCCGGGAGACGGCACGCACGACCGGGGTCTCGGCCCCGGATCCGGAGTTGATCGACGTGCTGCGGCGCGTCCCGCGCGACGATTTTGTTCCGGACTCCGGGTCGGGCTATGCGTGGCAGAACCGCGCGCTGCCGATCGGGCATGGCCAGACGATCTCCCAACCCTTCGTTGTGGCGTTGATGACCCAGTTGCTGGAGCTCAAGGCGGACAGCCGTGTGCTCGAAATCGGCACCGGGTCCGGCTACCAGGCCGCGATCCTCGCGGAACTGGCGGGCGAGGTCTACAGCATCGAGGTGGTCCCGGAACTGGCTTCTGCCGCTGCCGCGCGACTGGCGCGCCTCGGCTACCAAAACGTGCAGGTTCGCACCGGGAACGGACGCGAGGGCTGGCCCGAGGCCGCGCCCTTCGATGGGGTGATCGTCACCGCCGGCGCGGACAGTATCCCGCCCGCTCTGGTGGAGCAGCTCCGCGTGGGCGGTCGGCTGGTGATTCCCGTCGATACGCAGTGGTCCGGCCAGGATCTGCTCGTCTGCGTGAAAGAGGAAGACGGCAGCCTGCGCGAGCAACGGGCGCTGTCGGTCATCTTCGTGCCGCTGGTCGGCGGCAGGTAGCCCCTGCGGTTGCCAAGGGCAGGGCGCTTCGGTACAAAGCAGGCTCGCTCGAACAGCAGGTGGATCGACGCAGATGGCAGACCCCAACGCACCCCCACGACCGGAGAGTTTTCTCTCCGGCAGCATCGGCCCGGAGAGTCGCGCCGCGGTGGAGCAGCAACTCGCGGAGCACCGCGCACATCTTGCCGCCTTGCCGGAAAACGCCCCACTGGTTCACCGCGCCCACGTGCTGCTGGACATCGGCGAGGCCCTGATCGGACTGGACCGTCATGCCGAGGCCTGGGATACCGTCAGACCGCTGGTGGAGCCGCTGGTGGAGGAGGATGCCTGGCAGGAGGCCGTGGAAGCCTGTGACGTGCTGTACCGGGCGGAGCAGGACGGCTCGATTCTCGCCCTGGGACACGGTGTCTGGCTGGGCGTGACCTACCCGATCAAGGCGCAGACCACGGTCGCGATGCTGGGGCACTTCGTCGACGAGACTCCCGAGCAGGCCGATGGAGCGGCGGTCGCCGCGATGGTGGCCCACTACATCGCGGGACTGCGCACCGATGGGCGGGAGCGCGACAGCCTGACTTTCCTGACGACCCAGATCATCGCCCGGGTCGCGCGCCGGCACCGCGGCATCGAGGATCAGGAGACCCTGGACACCTGGATCGAGATGTACGATCTGAACGACACCGACGTGCTGCTGCGGCGGCTGGCGCTGATGCTGGACGCGATCGTCGGCGACCGCTGGTGGTTCGACCGCGACGAACTGCGCGCCCGGCTCCCGGTCAACTGAACGATCCTCCCGGCGCCTCGCGGGGATTCCATCCCCCGGGCCGCCGGCACGCCTGCAGCTGCGCAGACGCGCGGCCTCTCCTCGAGGACGCAACGCCATGATCGAACAGCCCGAGCCGCGTCCGTCATTGTTCCCGCCTGTGATCAGTTTCCTGCTGATCGCCAACATCGTCGTCTTTCTGCTGCAACTGGTGGCCTTCGAGCCGCTGCTGGTGCACTTCGCGCTGTGGCCCGTCGGGACCCCCGATGTGATTCAGCAGAACGGGGAGTTCGTCTGGGTGCCGTCGTTCCAGGTCTGGCAACTGCTGACCTACGGCTTTCTGCATGGCGGTCTGCTGCACCTGTTCCTGAACCTGTTCGCGATGTGGATGCTCGGGGTGCAGTTGGAAAACGCCTGGGGTTCCCGGCTGTTCGCGATCTATTACGTCGTCTGCGTGCTCGGTGCCGGTCTCATCCAGCTTTTCGTGGCCTCCCACGGAGTGATGGGCGATGAAATCTACCCCACCATCGGCGCATCCGGCGGCGTGTTCGGGATTCTGCTGGCGTTCGGCATGATGTTCCCGAACCAGCGCCTGGTCTTCCTTCTGCTGCCGATACCCATCCGAGCGAAGTACTTCGTGATCGGCTACGGCGCCTTCGAACTGTTCGCGGGAATCACCGGGACCATCGCCGGGGTGGCCCATTTCGCGCATCTGGGCGGCATGGTCTTCGGCTTTCTGCTGATCCAGTACTGGCGGGGGCGCCTGCCTGTCAAGCCGCGCCGACGGGTCTTCTGGTGGTGAGGCGCCGGCCGGCTCCTGCGGGGCCGCTTCTGGGGGGTGAATCCTGCCGGGTTCCGGGCGGAACGATCTACACTCTATGCAGGGGGACCACGGAAGAGGCAGCCGCCCCGTTTCCGGCCGATCTCCGTCCACGCCCCCTGCCCACCAGGGCACCGATTGTTTCCCAACATGGAGGATCTGAATGGACACTGTCTGGATTGTGGTTGCCGACGCCGCGCGAGCGCGCATACTCCGGTGTGAGGGCCGCGCCTGCCATGGGCTTGCCGACGTGGAAGCCCTGTCCCACAGCGAATCCCGTGCGCATAACCAGGACCTGGTTTCCGATCGTCCGGGACGGGGTTGGGCGAGCGCCAGTGGCGATGGCCGCCATGCAATGGATGAATCGACGGATCCGGCACACCACGAACGCGAACGCTTTGCGCGGATGGTTGCCGAGCGCCTGAAGTCGGCGCATCACGAGGGTGTGTACAAGCACCTCGTGATCGTGGCGTCCCCATCCTTTCTGGGGGTGCTGCGCGAAATCCTGGACCGCCACGTCGCACAGGCCGTCCGGGCGGAAGTGGCCAAGAATGTCGTGAAAGTGGACGATCTCGCCGTGTTGAGAACACACCTGCCCGATTTCATCTACTGATTCCCAAACTGACCGCAGTCATCGTCACCGGCCGCAACCGTCTTCCATCCGCGGCCGGTGGCTTGGGGATCCCCATTATACCCGCCATCCGGCGACATCGGCCGTCTATACTCGTTGACAGACCTGGTGTGGATGAACGGGCCGAAGAAGGAGGACGTGATGGCCGAATCAATGCAGGAAGTACTCAACCCGGGCGCGGTCAAGCGGGATCCCGCGTTTCCCCATGCACCGGTGGACTGGTCCCCCGATGTCGCGCAGCGGGTCGCGGCGGATGAGGGGATGGAACTGACGGACGAGCACTGGGAACTGGTGCGCGCGCTGCAGGAGTTCTTTCACCGCCACGAGGATGCCGGGCGGATCAACGTCAGGGAACTGCACGATGCCCTGGACGAGCACTTCCACGCCCGGGGCGGACGCAGGCACCTCTACGAATTGATGCCGGGTGGTCCGGTCGCCCAGGGTTGCCGGCTGGCTGGGCTCGAACCCCCGGCCGAGGCAGCCAACCAGAGTTTCGGCAGCGTTTCCTGAGCTGGATGGCGGCTCGAGCCGCCGGGCGGCGGGCTCAGGGTCCGCTGACCTCGGCGGTCAGCTTCAACACGCTCTGATCCTGGAAGCGCAGCGTTACGGGGACGGCATCTCCCGGCCGCAGTTGTGCCGTCAGTCCGGTGAGAAGGATGTGCGTGCCACCCGGCGCCAGATGCAGCGTTCCCCGCGCGGGCACAGGCACGCCTTCGCCCGGGTCCGCGCGCTCAGGTTCGCCCGCCGGAGTCGGCGCCGGCGTGATGATCCAGGCCTCTTCGGCCAGGGGGGACTCCGCGCCAATCAGGGCATGGTCATCCCGGGAGCGGTTGCGCAGCGAGAGATGGACCTTCGCCGTGTCGGCGGCATGCGGTTGCAGCGATACGCGCGGCGCTGCGGTCACGAGCATGTCGTGGGCTACCGCGTGATGGGCCTCGACGGAACCGGCAACGAGGAGGCCGGCCAGCAGCAGTGACAGGACGGGGGCGCTCGGTGCCCGGGTCAATTCGGTGGCCCCGGAGGCTGTGAGCCGCTGTCCTGCGAGATGAAGTACACCCCGAGCACGGCCATCAACATCCACAAGAACAGAGCCCAGATGCCGAACTGTTCCCAAAGGGTGCCGAAGAAAAGGAGCATCACGGCCGCGAGCGCGAGGATCACGTTGCCGAGGATGAAGGAGGTCCGCGGACCGTCGTCCTGTGAGTGCATGGGCATGCCGCTGGTCTTGGGGCGCGGCGCCGATTGTAGCAGCAGGGGAGGGATGGAATCAGGCGGCGTTCCCGGTTGCGGACGCGGTCCTTGATCCGGGCGTGCTGGAAGATTGGGTCAGCGCGGCGTCAACCGGCGTCGAGCCCACCGCGAGACCCGGGTACCGGGCGGACCCACGGACCCTCCCGGGTGTCGAGCAACTCCAGTTTCTGCTGAAACAGGCGCTCCAGAGCCTGCAGGTGGAAGATCTCTTCGGTACGTCCCCAGCACATGCCACCGTCCGGGTACATCAGCACCAGGTGCGTACAGTAGGTCACGGCGAGGTTCAGATCGTGCAGTGCGAGCACCGCGCCCCTCCGTTCGGAAGCAACCTCGCTGCGCACCAGGTCCAACACGGCCACCTGATGGTGCAGGTCGAGGTGATTGGTGGGTTCATCCAGCAGCCAGAGGGGCGGGTCCTGCGTCAGCAGCGTCGCGAGAGCCAGGCGCTGGCGTTCGCCGCCGGACAGGGTCTGTACCTGGCGCCTGGCGAGATCTTCCAGGTCCATTTGCGCTAGCGCCCGCCAGGCGAGATCGTGGTCCTCGGCGGTCTCCATGTTCCACGCGTGGAGGAAGGGATGCCGCCCGATCAGCGCGGTCTCCAGCACCGTGGACGGGAAACCGTCGTAGTGATCCTGAAACACCAGGCCCAGCCGCTGCGCGATGCGCCGCCGAGGCAGGCTGTGCAAGCCGACCCCGTCCAGAAGCACCTGGCCCGCACGCGCACGCCGAAGCCCCGCAAGGGTGTGCAGCAGGGTGGTCTTGCCCGCACCGTTCGGACCCAGCAGACCCCAGCACTGACCCGGAAGCAGCGCGAAGTCCAGTGCCATACCGTCGGCGCGGCCGGGGATGTCAATGACCAGATGCTCGAGGCTCAGCAGCGCGGAACTCATGTCCGGCTCCGGTAGAGCAGATAAAGAAACACTGGCACTCCGAGCATCGCGGTGATCACGCCCACCGGCAGCTGTTCGGGCGCGATCACCGTGCGCGCGAGGGTGTCCGCCAGCGTCAGCAGGATGCCGCCGGCCAGAGCCGACGCGGGGAGCAGCAGGCGCTGATCGTTGCCGATGACCAGCCGCAGCATGTGCGGGACGATCAGGCCCACAAAGCCGATGGTGCCGGCCGTCGTGACGGCCACGGCGGTGACCAGCGCCGCGAGCAGATACACCATCCATTCCAGCCGCCGGACCGACACGCCGAGCACCGCCGCCTGCAGCGGACCACGCGCGAGCACGTTCAGGCTGCGACCGAGCGGCAGCGCGAGCCCGACGATGACGACCAGCGTGAGCCAGGGCAGCGCGTTGCCGCGGGCGTGGGCGAGGTCTCCCATCAGCCAGTACAGCATGCCGGGCAGCTCCGGGCTGGGCCTGACCGCGAGAAGGAAGGTGATCACCGCGCCCCAGCCGGCTGCGACCACGACCCCGGTGAGCAGCAGGCGGGTCGGTGTCCAGCTTCCGGTGCCGTGGGCCAGTCCGAACACGATCAACGTCGAAAGCAGGGCGCCGGCAAAGGCCGAACCGGAGACCCACGCCACACCAAGCCCCGAGATCATCGCCAGCAGCGCACCCACCGCGGCTCCCCCGGAGATGCCCAGTACGTAGGGATCCGCGAGCGGGTTGCGCAGCAAGACCTGCATCAGCGCGCCGGCAACGGCCAGCAGGCCGCCCGTCGCGAAAGCGGCGAGGCTGCGCGGAAGGCGCAGTTCGAGGACCAGCAGCCGTGCCAGATCGCTGCCTTCGCCGAGGAACACGGCCAAGACCTCGCGCGCGGGCAGGGCGACGCTGCCCAGCATCACCGAACCCAGGATCGAGGCGGCGGCCGCGACCAGCAGCAGACCGAGGGTCCAGCCCGCCCCGGGAGGCGCGGCCATCCCGGCGCCGCGGCTCACCGGGGAGGCTCCACTCGCCGTTTACGCGCGGTTTCGAGTGCCTCGCAGAGCATCCCGGTGCCCTCCGCGATGCGCGGCGTGTGCCGCTGGAGCAGCGAGGGCGGAATGAAGAAAAGGTTGTTGCGTTGGACCGCGGTGAGTTGCGGCCAGCGCTGCCACTCGGCCAGCCAGTCCGGCCGGTCTTCACCGGGACCGCCGCTGACGATCGTCTCCGGGTCGGCCGCGATCACTGCCTCGTGTCCGGGGCGTGGGACCAGGGTGTCGAGGTGCCCGAACAGGTTGCGCCCCCCGCAAAGTGCGATCGCTCGTCCGATCAGGTGCTGGTCGTTGACCGTCATCAGGGGCTGATCCCAGACCTGGTAGAACACGGTGACCTCGGGACGCATCGAGTAACGGTCCTGCAGCTCCGTGATGATGTCGAGGAAGGCACGTGCCTTGGTTGTGGCGCTTTCCTCCTGTCCGGCGAGCTGGCCCAGTCGTCGCAGATCCGCGGCGATCCCCTCGAAGTCTCCCGGCTCGCTGTAGTAGACGGTGAACCCCAGTTTCTCCAGGCGCTCCAGCGCGCCCCTGGGGCTGCCGCTCGACCAGGCGATCACCAGGTCTGGAGACAACGCGAGCAGCCGCTCGAGGTCGAGTTGGGTCGCGGTGCCGACACGGGGAATCGAGCGTGCGGCCTCCGGGTAGTCGGCGTAAGCCACCGTCGCGACGATCCGGTCGCCAGCCCCGACCGCGAACAGCAGCTCGGTCAGGTGCGGGGCAAGGCTGACGATGCGCTCAGCCGGTTCCGCAAGCTGAACCGTGCGGCCCCGGTCGTCGAGCACGGTGACGCCGTTGGCCGCGGCTGTGCTTGGCAAGACGGCCACGGCCATCAACCCCACAAAGAAAAAACGGACAACACCGTCCGCCCTGAGCCTGTCGGAGGGCGCAGCCCGAACGGCATCCGTTTGCCCGATCGATCGCCAGAATTCCAGAACGCTGGCCCACGACAGGCTAGAGGGTCGCAAGCCAGTCGTTGGTGCGGACATCAGTCCTTTCCCCTGGCCGTATCCGATTCCCGCAGGCGCCGACTCCTCCAGAAGAACTCGCCATCCCCGGCCTCGCGGGCGAGAAAACGGGCCAGCACGAAGAGCAGGTCGGAGAGCCGGTTCAGATATTGCCGGGCCACCGTCGTGACCTCTTCCTCCCGCGCGAGGCGGACGAGGTGGCGTTCGGCGCGTCGGCTGATGGCGCGGGCGAGGTGGCAGGCCGTGGCCGCGGGACCGCCGCCCGGAAGGATGAACTCCCGCAGCGGAGGCAGCCCGGCGTTCAGCTCTTCCAACCGCTCTTCCAACCACACCACCCGGTCCTCGGGTAGCAAAGACTCGCCCGGCATGGCCAGTTCTCCGCCCAGATCGAACAAGTCGTGCTGGATCTCCACCAGCCAGTTCGCCTGTGCCCGCGGCAGCGCGTGCGCCAGCACCATACCGAGGGCGCTGTTCAGCTCATCGACGTCGCCCATCACCTCGATCCGCAACGAATCCTTCGTCAGGCGGGTGCCAGTCGCGAGCCCGGTCGTGCCGTCATCGCCAGTGCGGGTGGTGATGCGAGTAAGGCGGTTGCCCATCATGAATCTCCAGTCATTCTTGAAACAAAGCCTCGGCTAGAGGTCTGGCCTCCTCCGTTCCCAGGCCGCCCCAGCCGCTGTGGGAGGCGAGCCCTCTCGGCGCCAAGAGCCCGAGCTTTTCTTGTGGGAGGCGAGCCCTCTCGGCGCCAAGAGGCCGAGCTTTTTTGTGGGAGGCGAGCCCTCTCGGCGACAAGAGGCCTGGCGCGACCCTATCGTTGCTGATAGCGCAACGTCACGTACAGGCCCCGGCCGGGCTGGTTGTAGTCGGTGCCGAACTGCCGCGACACGACATAGTCGCGATCGAACAGGTTCTGCACCGAGGCAGCCACGGTCCATTCCCGGTCGATCGCGTAGCTTGCCCGAAGATCGACCGCAGCGAACCCCGAGAGCCGGTCGGTGTTGGCCGCGTCCTCGAAGCTCCGTCCCTGTCCGACGAGGCTCCCCCCGATAGAGAGATCGCCCACCCTGCGGTCGACGTCAAGGCGTCCGCTGGCCGGCGGACGCCGGCGGAGTTCATTGCCGGTTGCACGATCCTCCGTAGTTAGCAGCGTCACCGAAGCCCGGGCGCTCCAGGCACCCGTCTGATACCCGGCCTCCAGTTCGAGCCCCTGGATGCGGGCCCT
>SKQM01000194.1 GCA_007119005.1 Thioalkalivibrio sp. | reverse complement strand
GCTGCTGGCGCTGGTGGGCCTGCTTCTCGGCGCGTTCGCGGTGTCGATCACGCCGCGCGAGGAGGAGCCGCAGATCAACGTCACCATTGCGGACGTGTTCATCCCGTTTCACGGGGCGACTGCGGACGAGGTCTCCCAGCTGGTGGCGACACCGGCCGAGCAGGTGCTCTCCGAGATCGAGGGCATCGACGACATCTACTCGACGTCGCAGCCGAACATGGCCAAGATCACGGTCCAGTTCAAGGTGGGGGAGAACCGCACCGACGCGCTGGTGCGCCTGTATACCCAGGTCTTCTCGAACCAGGACTGGCTGCCGAAGAACCTGGGCGTCGGGGAGCCGCTGATCAAGCCGATGGGGATCGACGACGTTCCCATCGTGACCGTGACACTCTGGACCCAGGACGAGACGCGGGGCAGCCACGATCTGGCCGCAGTCGCGCATGCGATCGAGTCCGAGCTCAAGCGCGTCCCGGGAACCCGGGACATCTACACCGTCGGCGGCCCGGATCACGTGGTGCACGTGCGCTTCCGACCCGAGGCGCTGGCCGGCCACAGCCTCTCGGTGGAGGATCTGCGCAACGCGTTGATGGCCAGCAATTTCAGCCGCGACGCGGGTGTGCTGTACCAGGACAACCGGGAAGTGCTGGTGCAGGCCGGCGACTTCATCACGCGGCCGGCGGATTTCGCGGCGCTGGTGGTCGGTATGCGGGACGGTCGCCCGGTGTACCTGTCGGATGTCGCCGAAGTCGTGCAGGGGCCCGGCTACGCCACGCGGCACGTGAGCTTCGCCTACGGCGCGGCGGCCGGTGACGAGGGCTATTTCGGTGAGGTGCACCCGGCAGTGACCGTGGCCATCGCCAAACAGCCCGGCACCAACGCGGTGGACATCGCCAATGCGCTGGTCGACCGGCTGGAACAGCTGCGCGGCACCTACATTCCTGACGGGGTCGAGACCACGATTACCCGGAACTACGGCGCCACCGCCGACTACAAGGCGAAGACCCTGATCCAGAAACTGATCTTTGCCACCGCGTCGGTGGTCGTGCTGGTCTGGATCGCGCTCGGCTGGCGCGAGGCCTTCATCGTCGGCACCGCGGTGGTGATCACGCTGGCGCTGACGCTGTTCGCATCCTGGGCCTGGGGCTTCACGCTGAACCGCGTGTCGCTGTTCGCGCTGATCTTCTCGATCGGCATCCTGGTCGATGACGCGATCGTGGTGGTGGAGAACATCCACCGGCACATGAGCATGGGCCGCAAGAAGTTCCTCGAGGCGATCCCTGCGGCGGTGGACGAGGTGGGTGGTCCGACCATCCTGGCCACCTTCACGGTGATCGCGGCCCTGCTGCCGATGGCTTTCGTGACCGGCCTGATGGGGCCGTACATGAGCCCGATCCCGATCAATGCCAGCCTCGGCATGATCATCTCGCTGGCGGTCGCGTTCGTGGTCACTCCGTGGCTCACCTACAAGGTGCTGCGGCGGCAGGCGGAGCGGCACGAACAGGCGATCCTGGCCGGGCACAGCGAGCACAGTGCCGAGACGGCCTCGAAGCAGCTGATGCAGATCTTCAACCTGATCCTGCGCCCGTTCCTCGGCATGACGGCGAAGGCCCGGATGGCCCGCATGGTGATGTTCGCCGGCACGCTGGTGCTGATCCTTGCCTCGGTGTCGCTGGTGTTCTTCCAGGTCGTCGTGCTCAAGATGCTGCCGTTCGACGACAAGGCGGAGTTCCAGGTCGTGCTGGACATGCCCGAGGGCAGCAGCCTGGAAAGCACCAAGCAGGTTCTGTCGGAGATGGGCGACTACCTGCGGGCGGTACCGGAGGTGCACGACGTGCAGATCTACGCCGGCACCGCCGCACCGATCAACTTCAACGGCCTCGTGCGCCAGTACTACCTGCGGGAGGGCTCGCACCTGGGCGACATCCAGGTCAACCTGACCGACGCCGCCGACCGCAAGCGCAAGAGCCACGACATCGCCCTGTCGGTACGGCCCCAGATCAACGCGATCGCGGATCGCCACGGCGGCCGGGTGAAGGTGGTGGAGGTGCCTCCGGGTCCGCCGGTGATGTCCCCGATCGTCGCGGAGATCTACGGGCCGGATTACGCCGGTCAGATCGAGATCGCGCACAAGGTGCGGGAGGTCTTCGAGAATACGCGCTACATCACCGACATCGACGACTCGGTGGAGTACCCGGGGCCGAAATACATCCTGCGGGTGGATCGGGAACGGGCCGCCCGCCTCGGCGTGTCGCAGCAGGCGGTGGTCACCGCGGTGCAGACCGCGCTCTCCGGTGAGGACGTGACCTTCCTCTACGGCACGAACGTGAAATACGCGGTACCGGTGCGTCTGCAGTTCGAGGAGGCGGATCTCGCGAGCCTGGACGCGATCCTCGGGCTGCACGTGCGCGCGCTGAACGGTGCGCTGGTGCCGATCTCCGAGGTGGTGAACGTCGTCGACACCACCCGCGAGCACTCGATCCACCACAAGAACCTGCTGCCGGTGGTGTACGTGATGGCCGATCAGGCCGGAGGCGTGGACAGCCCGCTGTACGGCATGTTCGAGCTCTTCGGAAAGCTGCGTGACAAGCCGATGGCCTACGGCGAACCGCTGGCGCAGTACTTCCTCGCCCAGCCGGACAACCCCTACAAGTTCAGCCTGAAATGGGACGGCGAGTGGACGGTCACCTACGAGACGTTCCGCGACATGGGGATCGCCTATTCGGTCGGCCTGATCCTGATCTACCTGCTGGTGGTCGCGCAGTTCCGTTCGTACATGGTGCCGCTGATCATCATGGCGCCGATACCGCTGACGGTGATCGGTGTGCTGCCGGGCCACGCGATCATGAACGCGTTCTTCATGGACGCGAAGTTCACCGCGACGTCGATGATCGGGATGATCGCGCTGGCGGGGATCATCGTGCGCAACTCGATCCTGCTGGTCGACTTCATCAACGAGGAGATCCGGCGCGGGGTCGAGGTGACCGAGGCGGTGGTCAACGCCGGTGCCGTGCGCGCGAAGCCGATCGTGCTCACCGGTCTCGCGGCGATGGTCGGTGCCGGGTTCATCATCGACGACCCGATCTTCAGTGGCCTCGCGGTATCGCTGATCTTCGGTATCCTGGTGTCCACGCTGTTGACGCTGGTGATCATCCCGGTGCTGTACTACCTGTACGTGCGCACGCGCGTGGATCTGATCAAGGCGCAGGCGACCTGATCCGGAGATGGTCCGGCCACGGGGCGCAGTGACCGCAGGAGGTGAACATGCAGGTGGAGATGGGTGAAGAAGGTCTGGACGTCACGGGCATCACGCGCGACCAGTGTGCGCTGCTGGCTGACGCGCTGAAGGCCAGCAGCGACGAGCGCTTCCTCGAAGACGCGGAACTGCGCCGGCTGTTCAAGCTGCTGGCGGTATTGCAGAGCGACCTCTGGGACGACATGACGTCGGGAAAATTCGACTTCGATCCCTATCGCCGGCAGTGACGGCGATGTGCGGCCCTGTGATGGCTCCGGCCACTTCAGCCCCGGCCTGATGCCGGGGCTGAGCGGGCCGGATACCGGGACACGGCAGGTGGGCCGGACACTACTCCAGTTCCTGTTGATGGGCGTCGTCGCCTACGCGCTGTTCGTCGCTTTCCTCTATCTGACCCAGGACCGGCTGTTCTTCTTTCCGACATCGACCCTGGTCACGACCCCGGACCGTCACGGTCTCGCTTACGACGATGTCGATCTGGTCGCGGAGGACGGGGTGGCCTTGCACGGCTGGTTCGTTCCCGCGCCGGAGGCCCGCGCGACCCTGCTGTTCTTCCACGGCAACGGCGGGAACATCTCGCATCGCATCGATTCCCTGAAGATCTTCCATGAACTCGACCTGTCGGTGTTCATTCTCAGCTACCGCGGCTACGGCCGCAGTGGCGGCCGGCCCGGCGAGACCGGCACACGCCTCGACGCCACGGCGGCCTGGCATTACCTGCGCGAAGACCGCGGCATTCCAGCATCGCGGATCGTGGTGTTCGGGCGCTCGCTGGGCGCCGCGGTCGCGGCCGAACTGGCCGTTCGCGAGACGCCCGGGGCGGTGATCCTGGAGTCTCCGTTCACCAGCGCCGCCGATCTCGGCGCGGAGGTCTATCCCTGGCTACCCGTACGGCGCCTGATCCGGCACGAGTACCAGGTGTTGGGCCGGGTCGAGTCGATCGACGCACCCGTGTTGGTGGTGCACAGCCGTGACGACGAGATCGTGCCGTTCGAGCACGGACGGCGGATCGCCGACGCGGCCGGCGCGCCGCTACTGGAGCTGCGTGGCGGCCACAACGACGCGTTCCTGCGCAGTCGCGCGGAGTACCTGAGCGGCCTGCGGGAATTTCTCGATCCGCTGTTTCCGGAAGAGGGTCCCTGACGCCGGGGGCCTGGGTCCCTGACGACTCGCGATCCATCAGGCCTCGCGCTGGGGCGGCGGATGCCGCAAGGCCCGGCGGTAGCTCCATTGCACCAGGTAGTCGTCAAGGCCACCATTCAGGCGTTCGAGCAGGCGCGGCCACCACCCGCGGCGCTGCCAGGCGTGCGCGGTCCATTCCTCGCTCAGTTCGAAGTCGGCCGCGAACAGCGCTGCCACCTGCTCTGCGAGGGCGGAGTCCATCGCCGCCTGGTTGGCCTCGAGGCTCCAGCGCAGGTTCCAGTGATCGAGGTTGCTCGAGCCGATGCTGACCCAGTCGTCGCAGAGCACCACCTTTGCGTGCAGGAAGCGTGGCTGGTATTCGAGGATCCGGACGCCACCGCGCAGCAGACGGCCGTAGAAACGCCGCCCGGCGTGCCAGACCGACGGGTGGTCGTTGCATGGCCCTGCGAGAAGCAGGCGCACGTCGACGCCGCGTCGCGCGGCCCGCTTGAGGGCCGCCCGCAGCCGCTGGGTCGGAACGAAATAGGCGGTGGCGATCCAGACCCGCCGCCGGGCCTTGCCGATCTCGGCCAGCACCGCTCGCATCACCGCCTGTCCGCCGCTGCGCCGGTTTCCGAGCACCAGGCCATCAAGCCGTCCCGCCAGAAGGGATTCTGCCGCCGCAGCATCGCGAAACGTGACTGGCTCCGGGCTCCAGTTGCGCCAGCACAGGGCAAACAGCCGCCGCCAGTCAGCCACGCAGGGTCCGCGCAGCGCCAGCATCACCTCATGCCAGTGCATGCCGTCGTCCCGCGCCTCGGGATCGAAGTCATCGGTGATGCCCGCGCCGCCCACGAACGCGATGCGGTCATCCACCAGCAGCAGCTTGCGGTGGTCGCGGAACAGCGAAACCCGCCAGCGGCTCACGCCGAGAGGGTTGTACACGGCCAGGTGCACGCCTGCCGCAGTCAGGTTCTGGCGATCCGCCTGTCGCAGTCCCTGTCCGCCGAATCCGTCCAGCAGCACGTGTACCGCCACCCCGCGTTGCGCCGCCGCAGTCAGCGCCACGATGAACCGGTCAGTCAGGGCCCCGGAGCTTATCAGGTACATCTCCAGCAGCACCTGCGTGGAGGCCGATTCGATCGCCTCGAGCATCGCCGGGATGAAGGCCCCGCCGTCGACCAGGAGTTCGTAGTCGTGCGGGCCCCGGGCGGGGAACGGCCGGTGCTTGCGCAGGGCCCGGCGGCGCGGCCTCACAGAAACAGCCAGCCAACGATGAACACTGCCGCGATCACAGCGGCGACGTCGGCCGAAAGTGCCGCGGCCAGCGTGTGGCGTACCCGGCGCACCTGGATCGCGCCGAAGTAGACGGCCAGCACGTAGAAAGTCGTCTCGGTGGACCCCTGTAGCGTCGACACCAGCAGGCCCACGTAGGTATCGGGGCCGGTCGCCGGGTCCTGCATGATGGCCGCCATGATGCCGTAGGCGCCGGATCCGGACAGTGGCCGCAGCAGCGCCATCGGCAGCGCCTCGGGGGGAAGTCCCAGCGGCGTGGTCCAGGGCGCCAACAGGCCGACAAATACCCCAAGCGCCCCGCTCGCGCGCAGCATGCCGACCGCGACCAGGATCGCGACCAGGTAGGGGATGATGCGCAACGCGACCTGGAAGCCCTCCTTCGCGCCCTCGACGAAGACCTCGTAGATGCGCACCCCCCGGGCCACCCCGAACAGCAGGAAGCCGAGGATCAGTCCCGGGATGATCCAGGGCGCGATCACCTGGCCGTAGACGATGGTCAGCGGGATGATCGCGAGCACCCCCAGCAACGCCAGTGCGCTGACCCAGCCCGGGTAGCCCTCGACAGGCACCTCGATGCCCATGGGTTGGGCCGCATCAGGCGTGGGCTGAGGTTCCCCGGCGGTCTGGGCGTCCGGGGCGGGCTCCGCCCGGGATCCGGCCTCGGCTTCGGTTCCGGTCTCGGGGGCGGGTGCCGCCGCGGGCGGCGGGAAAAACCGCTGCAGCACCAGCGCACTGGTGATGCCGGTGATGGTCGCGAACAGCGTCGCGAACAGCGTGGTGGGCAGGATCGCGGCGGGTTCGGCCGCGCCCAGGCTTGCGCGCAGCGCGATCACGCCGGTGGGCAGCAGGGTGATGCTGGAGGTGTTGATCGCGAGGAACAGCGCCATCGCGTTGGTCGCGGTGCCGGGGTGCGGGTTCAGCTTGTTGAGCTCCTGCATCGCGCGGATCCCGAAGGGTGTCGCGGCGTTGCCCAGCCCGAGAATGTTGGCGGAAAAGTTCAGGATCATCGCCCCCATCGCGGGGTGCTCGGGTGGCACGCTGGGGAACAGTCGGGTCATCATCGGGCGGAGCAGCCGCGCGAGCACGGTCAGCAGGCCCCCGGCCTCGGCGATCTTCATCAGCCCCAGGAACAGGGCCATCACGCCGACCAGGCCGATGGCCAGTTCCACTGCGCTGCCGGCGGAACTGATCGCGGCCTGAGACAGTTCCTGCATCGGTTGGCTGTCGGTGCCGATCTCGGTCAGTTCCCGCCAGGCCGCACTGAGGAAGGCGGCAGCCACCAGCACGAAGAAAATCAGGTTCATCGACGGGGGTCCGGGTCAGCGGTTCTCGCCGCGCGAGACCACGCGCAGGATGAAGTCCATCGCGGGTGTCGGCAACAGGCACTTCAGGGTCGCGAACAGGTGGGTCGGAACGGTCACGCGGTAGCGCGCCCGCGGGCGCCGCGCTTCCAGTGCCCGGACCACGGCCTTCAACACGGCCTCCGGGCCGAGTGTGAACGGTGCCTCGCGGCTGGAATCGCTGAGCCGCCGTTCGGCGCGCTCGTAGGTCTGGCGCCAGTAACTCTGGCGCGGCCGGATGAAGCGGCGGTAGGCGAGAAAGGCGTTGGCCCGGAAACGGCTGCGGATCGGCCCCGGTTCGATCAGCACCACGCGGATGCCGCTGCCGTGCAGTTCCTGGCGCAGCACGTCACTCAGGCCCTCGATCGCGAACTTGGAACAGACATAGGCCCCGCGCAGGCGTAGGCCGACCAGCCCGAGCACCGAACTGTTCTGGATGATCCGGCCCTCACCCTGGCGGCGCATCGCCGGAATCACCGCGTTGGTGAGCTCGAGCCAGCCGAGCACGTTCGTCTCCAGTTGCGCGCGCAGCGCCTGCCGGGAAAGGTCTTCGACCGCGCCCGGCTGGCCGTAGGCACCATTGTTGAACAGCGCGTAGAGCCTGCCCCCGGTGCGCGCCAGCACCTCGCGCACCGCGCTCTGGATGCTCGCGGGATCGTCGAGGTCCAGGCGCAGCGCCTCGAGGCCCTGGTTCTTGAGGCGCGCGACGCACTCCCCGCGGCGTGCGGTGGCGAACACGCGGTAGCCCCGTTCCTTCAGCGCGAGGGCGACGTGCTCGCCGATCCCGGAGGAACAGCCGGTGATCAGCACCGCGCGGGCGTCGTCCGCCATTTCAATAGGTCAGCGTGACGACGTTGGGCTCGATGATTTCGGCAATGAAAGCGGCGCCCCCGCGCATGCCGTCCATCTCGGGGATCGCATTGTGCGGGGTCAGGCCGTTCTCCTTCATCGCACCCGTGCAGGCATAGAATTTCACCCCGGCCTCGTGAGCGTCCTTCATGAAGCTGTAGACCGATTTCTCGCGGGCCGTGCCGGGGTGGATGGTCTCCGCGAAGCCCTGGATCAGCAGGCGGGTGCTCTGGCCGGCGAAGTACATCTCGACTTCGAGGTCCATCACCGAGGCGACGGTGGCCTGGAAAAACGGTGCTCCGAGCGTGCCATAACGATCCAGATCCAGGGTAAGCAGCATGATCACGATCTTGTCGGCCATTGATTTGCCTCGATTTTTCATGCGCCGTGACGGGGCGGCCCAAGGTCACGGAACGAGTGTGTCAGGCAGGTGCTTTCATTCGCAAGATTCACCCGCATAATACGCCCATCGTTCAACAGAATCCGGAGTTGCAAACATGCCGATCTACGAATACGAGTGCCGCAGTTGCGGCGAAACGACCGAGGTGATCCAGAAGTTCTCGGACCCGGCGCTGACCGACTGCCCGTCCTGCGGCGCCCCCGAGTTGTCCAAGCTGGTGTCGGCCGCGGGCTTCCGCCTGTCGGGCGGCGGCTGGTACGAGACGGACTTCAAGAAGGGCAAGCAGCGCAACCTGAAGGAGTCGGCGAAGCCGGATGCGGGCGCCTCGGGCGGATGTGGCGCGCCCGCCTGTGGGTCCGGGGGCTGTGCGGCAAATGCCCAGGCGGGCTGAGTGCTGATCCATCTCCGTCGCTACCTGATCGCGGGACTGCTGGTCTGGGTCCCGCTGATCGTGACCGGGCTGATCATCAAGTTCCTGGTCGACATGCTCGACTTCACGATCCTGCTGCTGCCGCCGAGCTGGCGGCCCGAGGCGATCCTGGGCTTCAGCGTGCCGGGCACCGGCGTGGTGGTGGCGATCGTGATCGTGTTCGTCACCGGTCTGGTCGCGGCGAACATCGTCGGCCGCAAGCTGTTCGACATCGGCGATGCGATCGTTGACCGCATCCCGCTGGTTAGCTCGATCTACAGCGCGGTGAAGCAGGTGATGCGGACCCTGCTGGACGACGGCGGGCAATCCTTCAAGCGCGTTCTGCTGGTGGAGTATCCGCGCAAGGGTCTGTGGACGCTGGGCTTCCAGACCGGCGTGGGGGTGGGGGAGGTGCAGCAGCGCACCGAGCAGGATGTGGTCACGGTGTTCATTCCGACCACCCCCAACCCGACCTCGGGTTTCGTGATCATGGTGCCCCGTGAAGACGCGGTCGAGCTCGACATGTCGGTGGAGGACGGGTTGAAGTTCGTGATGTCTCTGGGGGTGGTCACGCCCAACTGGCCAACACTGCCCAAGGGCTCGCCGAAGGTTGCGCCGCAGGTGGCCAAACCGTAACATCTTGGCCCCTTCGGCCGGGTGTGGCGGCTGCCCTGGCCCGCCCCACCCCGTCACCGATCACGCTCACCCCTGGCTGGAAACTGTCGCAATGCGGACTCATTTCTGTGGACTGGTCAC
This sequence comes from Thioalkalivibrio sp., assembly GCA_007119005.1. Classification (GTDB taxonomy): domain Bacteria; phylum Pseudomonadota; class Gammaproteobacteria; order Ectothiorhodospirales; family Ectothiorhodospiraceae; genus Thioalkalivibrio. Next base: position 1,705 of record SKQM01000194.1, on the reverse strand, counting down.
CGAGGCGGAACTGGACTCGGAAGTGACTCTGTGCGGCTGGGTCAACCGGCGCCGCGATCACGGTGGCGTGATCTTCATCGATCTGCGCGATCACGAGGGCCTGGTGCAGGTGGTCTTCGATCCCGATCGGCCGGAAATCTTCCGCATCGCGGAACAGGTCCGCAGCGAGTTCGTGCTGCGGGTCACCGGCAGGGTGCGCCGCCGCCCCGAGGGCACCAGCAACCCCGAGCTCAGGACCGGCGCGATCGAGATCCTCGGCACCGAGCTCGAGGTGCTGAACGCGTCGCGTACACCACCGTTCCCGCTCGATGACGACGACGTCGGCGAGGAGGCGCGCCTGCGCTACCGCTACGTCGACTTGCGGCGCCCGGTGATGCAGGAACGGCTGCGCCTGCGCGCGCGCGTCACGCGCAGCCTGCGCCGCGTCCTCGATGACGAGGGTTTTCTGGACATCGAGACCCCGATGCTGACCAAGGCCACGCCGGAGGGCGCGCGGGACTACCTGGTGCCCAGCCGTACCCATCCCGGCAGTTTCTTCGCGCTGCCGCAGTCGCCGCAGCTGTTCAAGCAGCTGCTGATGATCGGCGGCATGGACCGCTACTACCAGATCACCCGCTGCTTCCGCGACGAGGATCTGCGCGCTGACCGGCAGCCCGAGTTCACCCAGCTCGACATCGAGATGGCCTTCGTCGACGAGAACGACGTGATGGCGCTGAACGAGCGCCTCATCCGCGCAATGTTCCGCGAAGTGCTCGGGGTCGCACTGCCGGACCCCTTCCCGCGGATGACTTACGCCGAGGCCATGGCCCGGTTCGGCTCGGACAAGCCGGATCTGCGGATTCCGCTGGAGTTCACCGAGCTGACCGACCTCATGCGCGAGGTTGATTTCAAGGTCTTCAGCGGCCCGGCCAACGATCCCGAGGGCCGTATCGCTGCGCTGCGGCTGCCCGGTGGTGGCACGCTGTCGCGCAAGGAGATCGACGACTACACGCGTTTCGTCGGTCGCTACGGTGCCCGCGGCCTGGCGTACATCAAGGTCAACAGCCTCGCGGAAGGCTCCTCGGGTCTGCAGTCGCCGATCCTGAAATTCCTGCCCGAGCCGGTGACTCAGGCGATCCTCGAGCGCACCGCTGCGACGGACGGCGACCTGATCTTCTTCGGTGCCGACAAGGCCAGCGTGGTCAACGAGAGCCTCGGGGCGCTGCGGGTGCTGCTCGGCCATGACCGCGGGCTGGTCGAGGAAGGCTGGCAGCCGCTGTGGGTGGTCGACTTCCCGATGTTCGAGTGGGACGCGAAGGAGGGGCGCTTCTTTGCGCTGCACCACCCGTTCACCGCGCCCGCAGTGACGGAACCGGACGCGCTGCGTGCGGATCCGCGGGCCGCGCTGTCCCGCGCCTACGACATGGTGCTGAACGGCACCGAGGTTGGCGGTGGCTCGATCCGCATCCATCGTCCGGAAATGCAGCGGGTGGCTTTCGAGCTGCTCGGGATCGGCGAGGCCGAGGCGGCCGAGAAGTTCGGCTTCCTGCTCGAGGCGCTGACCCAGGGCGCGCCTCCGCACGGCGGCATCGCCTTCGGCCTCGACCGTCTGGTGATGCTGATGGCGGGCGCGGCCAGCATCCGGGACGTGATGGCCTTCCCAAAAACCCAGAGCGCCGCCTGCCCGCTGACCGAAGCCCCGGCGGCCGTCAGCGAGGCGCAGGTG
>SKQM01000121.1 GCA_007119005.1 Thioalkalivibrio sp. | reverse complement strand
TGTCGATCATCGGCACCGAGATCTCCGGGTCCTCCTGGCGCGGGGTGGCCAGCAGCCCGTAGATCCCGAGCAGCATCATCGCCGCGTAGAGCAGCGGCGACAGCGGCGAGTGGATGAAGGCGTTGCCCAGCCGGCCGGCGAAACCGAGTTCCGCATCCAGAATCGGGTGGGACTCCGCGCGGTGGGATCCGTTGCTGGTGGGGGTGGTCATGGTCAGGGTTTCCCGGGCGGGTCAGTCGGAGGGGTGAGCGGCCTCAGCCGAAGGGTTTCGTCAAAGCAACGTGGGCGGCGCGGGTATGCGACAAAGCGGAGACCGTCGCGATCGCCTTCCCTGGCCGTGCCATCGGCTCAGGAACCCGAACGGGTGCCGGCCGCGGGGTTCGCCAGGATCCGGTCGCCGACGCGAATACCGGAGATCACGCTGATGCGGCCGTCGGGCGCGCGATCGCCGATGCGGATCAGACGCAGCCTAAGGTCCCCGTCTTCCTCGACCAGGAACACGGACGGCAGGCTGCCGCGCCAGAGGATCGCGGATTCCGGAATCGCCGGATGCGGCTGTGCCGTCTGGGACGGATCCGGGATCAGCACCTCGGCATACTGGCCCGAGTGGGCACCGCAACCTTCCGGCAGGTTGAACTTCACCGTCGTGGTGTGCGCCCCGGGCTCGGCCATCGGGAACACGCGGTCCAGGGTCGCACTCACCGGCGCCGCGTTGTCGTCGAGCTTGATCAGGAATTCCTCGTTGGACCGCACCGCGGGCAACACGCTGTTCGGAACGTCTACGCGCAGCTGCAGACGGGTGATGTCGCCAAAGGTGACCAACGGCATGCCTGGCTGCACGATATCCCCGCGCTCGACCATTCTTTTCAGGATCACCCCGTCGAAGGGTGCGTAGCTGACCGCGTTCTCCAGCGCCTGATCGAGCTCGCTCAGCGCGGCGCGTGCCTGTTCGACCGCGTTGCGCGCGGTCTCGACCTGGACGCCCTGCCCGTAGAGGCTCGAGTGGCGGTCGGCCCCGGGGCTGCCACGCCCGGTCATGGACCGCATCGGATCGGTGAACATACTCATGATCCCCGGCACGCCACCCATCATGCTGTCGGCCTGCCCGTGCGGGCTGACGACTTCCCGGCCGTACTGGACCATCGCATTGCGGTACCCGGCATCCGCCGACGCGAGTTGCGTCTCCGCCTGCCGGCGCTTCGCGCGCAACGCGGTCGTGTCCAGGGCCACCAGCCGGTCCCCGCGCATGAAGGCATCGCCCTCCGACCCGCCGACGAACTCCACGTCTCCGGGCATCTGCGCCGACAGGTTCACGATGGTCTCCGGCATCACCGTGCCACCGAGCACAATCACGCCACCCGCGTGCTGCGCCTCGACGGTGATCACCTCGCGCTCCGCGGCGGGAGCCGCCCCATCAGAATCGCCGACCGCTTGGCCGAACGAGACAAAGAAAACGCCGGCCACCAGACCGGCGATAGGCAGGGTGGCGAACGCGGCTCTCATGATGTGCTCCAGCGGCGAACTGCGAGGATGTTCGAAAAACTCGAATTCTAGTTTGTGCACCGCAGAAGGGCAAACCCGCCCCACCGGGGTCGGACCAAGCCAAGCCTTTGAAAACAAAACAAAGAAAACCATTTTTCGGCGTTTTTTCAGCCTTAAAAGCCCCTTTTTGGGGCCAAAAACGCCCGTTCAAGCGCACGACCGCCGGTTGGCACCGCCACGAAACGGATGACACACGACCACCATCGGTGGCCCCTGGAGGGTGGTTTTCGCGGCCGAAAACCGGCCTTAAAGCCCGAAATGCCCGGGAAAAAGGAGGGGAAATTCAGTTGATTCAGGGGTTTGCATTGGTCCGACCCCGAAAGCGCGCATCCCGGCGGAGGGGAGCTTCACGACCGGTTACAGGTGTACTGTCGGCCGAGTTCGTCCTCGAGTAGCAGATGGGTGGGAGACTCGGCCACGATCTGCGCGACCTGGGTGTGCGGGAAGTCCGGAAGCAGCGCGGTGATCTGTTGGATCAGCAGGCGCTGGATTTCGACAGCCGACGCGGATCCCGGTGACAGCTCCAGCGCCTCCACCGTGACCGTGAACTGCTGCCGATCGCGCAACCACTGCCCGCTGCTGGTTGCGGCCAGCGTGAGCGGCCACAGCCCGAACTGCACCACCGCATCGCCAAAACTCTCGTAACGCCCATCGGAGTGCAACTGCGAGCGCGTGTTCAACTGCAGGTTCAGTTGATTCTGTCCGACGGCCACCAGCTGCACTTGCGCCGGACAGACCCAATGCCCCGCCAGCTCCTGCCCGCGAGCCTGCGCCACGGCGCTGGATGCCACCAGGACAGAGACGGCGAGACCAGACCAGAATCTTTTCATCAATGCCTCTATCCCGTCGCGAAAGACGCGGCCGGGTAAGAACCGTGCCGCTGCACGCGTCCGGTCCGGACGATGCGCATCACGGCGTCCGCCAGAGCCCCGGATTCGTGACGCACCGGCAGATCAGACGTGGCCAGCGAGGATGCGAAGATTCCGTTCACGTACCCGCCGACCGTCTCGAGGTCGGGCTCCACCACGGTCGCACCCTCCTGATCGTACGCGGCCTGGACGGACGCCCGGGGAATCGCGGTGTTCACGATCGCCCAGTCCAGTCGGGCATTGCCCGCGTAACGCTCGAATTCGCGCACGAAATCGGATGCCTTGAAGCCGTCGGTCTCCCCGCATTTCGTCATCAGGTTGCACACGAGTATCCGCGTGGCGGGGGATGCGGCGAGGGCTTCGGCGATCCCGTCCACCAGGAATACCGGCAGGATGCTGGTGTACAGATCGCCGGGGCCGATCACGATCGCGTCGGCCTCAAGGATCGCACGCAGGGCATTCGGGTTGGCCTCAACCCCCTGATCCAGGAACACCCGCTCGATGCGCGGCAGGGGCGCACCGCGCTGGTCGATCGCCGCCTCGCCGTGCAGGATCCGGCCATCGGCCAGTTCGGCGCACAGGTCCG
>SKQM01000073.1 GCA_007119005.1 Thioalkalivibrio sp. | reverse complement strand
CCGCGGGCGCCCAGATCAGCAGCAGCAACAGCAGGGTGGAGAATACGCGGGTTTTCGTCGATTTGTTCATGGTTCTGCTCCTGGTTCCGTTCGGTCCGGCCTGGTGGCTGCGCTGGTGACTCCCTGGCCTTGGGCATAACTTGCATTATATTAGAAAACGCCGATATTCGAAGCGGAATCCGTGCTTTCCTGTGCCGCCGCAGGGGCGCGCGTTAAACTCGCGCCCCTATGATTCGTTTCGAAAACGTTGAGCTGCGGCGTGGCGGGCAGGCGCTGGTCCGTCATGCTTCCTTTGCGATCCATCCCGGCTGGCGCGTCGGCCTGACCGGTGCCAACGGCTGCGGCAAGAGCACGCTGCTGGCCGCGTTGCGTGGCGAACTGCTGCCGGATGCGGGCAGCATCGAACGGCCCCGGGGCTGGGTGCTGGCGCACCTGCCGCAGGAGGTGGTCGCCACCCCTCGCAGAGCGGTGGACTACGTGCTGGACGGCGATAGCGCGCTGCGCGGGCTGCAGGCTCGGCTCGAACAAACCGAGGACGGCGAAGAGCGCGGACACCTGTACGCGGAGATCGACGCGATCGACGGCTGGAGCGCCGAAGCGCGCGCGCGGCAACTGCTCGCGGGCCTCGGCTTCGAGCCAGCCGATCCGGACCGGGCGGTATCGGAGTTCTCCGGCGGCTGGCGCATGCGCCTCGGGCTGGCGCAGACCCTGATGACGCGCTCGGATCTGCTGCTCCTCGACGAGCCCACCAACCATCTCGATTTCGAAACCATCCTGTGGCTCGAGGACTGGCTCCGGCGCTATCCGGGCACACTGATCGTGATCGCCCACGACCGCCGTTTCCTGGACGCGGTGGTTACGCATGTCGCCCACATCGAGCATCGCCAAGTGCAGCTGTTCACCGGCAGCTACAGTGCCGCGGAGCGCCGCCGCGCCGAGATTCTCGCGCAGACCGAGGCCGCCGCCACCCGGGTGGCGCAGGAACGCGCCCACCTCGAGCGTTTCGTCGCGCGCTTTCGGGCGAAGGCAACCAAGGCCCGGCAGGCGCAGAGCCGCCTGAAGCGCCTGGAGAAGCTGGAGGAGATCGCCGTGCTGCGCGCGGCCCGGCCGATGCACCTGCAGATCCCGGCTCCGAACCGTCTGCCCGATCCGCTGCTGCGCCTGGACCACGCCGGGGTCGCGACCGCAGGCAAGACCCGGCTGCAACCCGCCACGCTGCGGCTGCGACCGGATGACCGCATCGGCATCCTCGGGCCGAACGGCGCGGGCAAATCCACCCTGCTGTCGGTGCTGGCAGGCCTGCTGCCGCTGACCGAAGGCGAACGCGAGGTGGAGCCTGGTCTAGTGGTGGGGTACTTCGCGCAGCACCAGCGCGAGCAGCTGGACGAGGGCGCCAGCCCGCTGCTGCACCTGCAACGGCTTGTGGGGGCGGTGACCGAGCAGGAACTGCGCAACCTGCTGGGTGGATTCGGGTTCGGGGGCACGCGGGCCGACATGCCGGTGGCCGGACTTTCCGGGGGCGAACGGGTCCGGCTGGTGCTGGCGATGCTGGTCTGCCAGGGCCCTGCGGTACTGCTGCTGGATGAGCCCACGAACCACCTGGACCTGGATATGCGTGAGTCCCTGGCCGAGGCGCTGGAGGATTACGCGGGTGCGCTGGTGATCGTCTCGCATGACCGCGAGCTGCTGAGCCGCGTCTGCGACCGCTTCTGGCGCGTGCACGAAGGCCGTGTGGAGGACTACGACGGTGACCTCGACGACTACGCGCGTGAACTGACCCGCGCACGGGTACAGATCGGTGCATCGGGAGCCGAGGGCCGGGTTCCTGCCGCCACGGAGCGCGAAGGTGGCCGTGAACGGCGCCAGGAGGCCGCCCGCCAGCGCCAGTCACTGCAGCCGCTGCGCAGGGCCGCCGAGCGCGAAGAGGCGCGCTGCACCCGGTTGCAGCACGAGCTCGATGCGGTGGAAAAGGCACTGGCGGACCCCGAACTCTATACCGGGGCAGAGGGTGGCCAGTTAGAGGCACTGCTCCAGCGTCAGGGCCGGCTGCGTCAGGACCTCGAAGAGGCCGAGGCTGCCTGGATGGAGGCGCTGGAGGCGCTGGAGGTCGCGAGCCAGGCTTAGAGGGGTTTCCGGACCTCATTCGACCGCGGCACCGCAATTGCCGGAGCCCCGATCTCACGATTACGCTGAACCGGAAGCCCGCACGCACCAAAACGGCTCCTGCTCCAGAAACCATCCCATCACTGCTCGCCTCGCGCCGCCGCAGAACGTTTTTATTCAAACTATTATTTGAACGAAAGCGCAAACATGGAGGGCCGTCAAATCAGCGAGCACGGGTGCGGCGGGCGACCGGCAGGCGCGCGGCCTTCCACTCGGGATAGCCCGACTCCAGTCTCCGGGCACGAAATCCCTGGCGGCGCAGCTCCTCGACGGCATCGTAGGACAGCACGCAGTACGGGCCCCGACAGTAGGCGACGATTTCGCGGTCCCGGGGTAGGTCGTCCAGGCGCTGACCCAGTTCTGCCAACGGGACGTTGATCGCGCCCTTCACGTGGCCGGCGAGGAACTCGTCGCGCGGGCGCACGTCGATCACGGTCACTTCGCCGCGGCGCGCCAGTTTCATCACCTCGCGCGGATCCATCGGGGTCAGGGTGTCCCGGCTGGTGAAGGCTTCGCGGACGATCCGGTCGACCTCGGCAAGCTGCGCCTCGGCGATGCGCCGGATGCCCGCGATGACCTGGGTGATCTCCGTTTCGTCGCTCAGGGAGTAAATGATCTGAACCCCGTCCCGGCGCGAGTGGACCAGGCCGCCGTCGCGCAGAACCTGCAGATGATGCGACGCGTTCGCCATCGGCACGCCGACAGCGCGCGCGAGTTCGTCAACGCTGTGCTCGCCCTGCCCGAGCGCCTCGAGAAGTTCCAGTCTCACGGGGCTTGCGAGGGCTTTGGCGACGCGCGCGAAATGGGTCAAAAGCTGGTTCTTGGGAGATTCCTGGTTCGCGCTCATCTTCGGATGGCCCCCACGATAGGCCGTCAGCGT
>SKQM01000040.1 GCA_007119005.1 Thioalkalivibrio sp. | reverse complement strand
GTCGAACGATCCAACAGCGTGGCCACAGCCATACTGACCAAATCTGCGTGGAAGACTACCTCTCTGGCGAGCGCGATAGTCACTGCCATCATCACAATTACCAACGTTCAAGCCAGGGTGGATGTCCTGGAGTTGGCGCGTTCGGGCAACCCTGGGAGGCTTAAGCCAAACCTGAAAGCCCGCAGGCTCCATCACGGTCACGGAAAGCGCTTCCCGCAGGGCAAGGATGCCTTCGTCGCCGCTGACCAGCGGAACGAGCCGCCCGGACTGCCAGGCCGGTCGCAAGCAAACGAGAAGGCCATGCGGAAACAGCAGGGCCGATACGATAAAGACGAAACGGCAGCCCCGGCAAGCGAAACGACGGGGGAAAGCCCAAGCGGGACAACGATGCGCCAAGCGATGCGTTTCAGGAAAAATGCTTACATAATGCTTACACGGCCCGAGGGAAGACAGAGGGGCGGCGGCAGAACGCTCGTAAGCCTTTGAAATTGTGGTGGGTCGTGTTGGGCTCGAACCAACGACCATCGGATTAAAAGTCCGGTGCTCTACCAACTGAGCTAACGACCCGCCGGAAGGCAGGTAGTCTACGGCCTGAGCCGGAAAACGCAAGCTCAGGGCGGCTGGCGAGCCGGCCCTGGTGGGCCATGCCGATAGCGCGTCGGATCAGGAACTCCGGCGGCCTCGAAGCCGGCGCGCCGGATGCGGCAGCTGTCGCAGACGCCGCAGGCACGACCCTCGGCATCGGCCTGGTAGCAGCTGACGGTCAGCGCGTAGTCCAGCCCGTGGGCCACCCCGGTGCGGATGATTTCGGCCTTGGTGAGGGCGATCAGCGGGGCGTGGATGTGGAACCGGTGGCCCTCGACGCCGGCGCGGGTCGCGAGATTCGCCAGCGTCTCGAACGCCTCGATGAAGGCCGGGCGGCAGTCGGGATAGCCTGAATAGTCCACCGCATTCGCCCCGATGAAAATCCTGCGGACGTCCAGTGTCTCCGCAAGCCCCAGCGCGAGCGCCAGCAGCGTGGTGTTCCGCGCCGGTACGTAGGTCACCGGGATGCCTTCGGTGGGCGTCTCGGGCACCGCGATCCCGGGATCGGTCAGTGCGGAGCCACCGATGGCTCCCAGGTCGATCCGCACCACCCGGTGGCTGCTGGCACCGAGGACCCGTGCGAGCCGGCTCGCCGCCTCCAGTTCGGCACGGTGGCGCTGACCGTAGTCGACGCTCAGTGCGTGACAGGCATACCCCTCGGCTCGCGCAAGCGCCAGGCAGGTTGACGAATCCAGACCACCCGACAGGAGCACCACGGCTCCTTCGCCCCTCGCCACCCGATCCGGCAAGGCGCCGTGTTCAGCGGCCGGGGACATCGCCCCACAGCAGCTTGTGCAGCTGCAACTGGAACCGGACCGGCGCCCGCGCCTCGACGATCCAGTCCGCGAGCCTCCGCGGCTCGAGTTCGCCGTGGACCGGCGAGAACAGCGCCTCGACCCCCTCTGGCAGCGGATGCCGGGCAAGCCAGTCCAGCGCCCAGTCGAAATCGCTACGCCCCGACAGCACGAACTTGATCTGGTCACCGGGCTTGAGGTGTTCCAGGTTCTCCATCCGATTACGGGCCGTCTCGCCGGAACCCGGTGCCTTCAGGTCCATCACGACGCTGACCCGCGGATCCACCCCGGCGATCTCCATTGCGCCGCTGGTCTCCAGCGATACGGAGAGACCGCTATCGCAGAGTCCCCGCAGCAACAACAGACAACCCGGCTGGGCCAGCGGCTCGCCTCCGGTCACGCAGACATGCCGCACGCCGTAGCCCTTCGCGGTCTGCAGGATCCGATCCACCGGCATCGTCTCGCCACCGCTGAAGCTGTACTCGGTGTCACACCAGCGGCAGCGCAACGGACAGCCGGTGAGCCGGATGAACACCGTCGGCCAGCCGACCTGGGCGGCTTCGCCCTGCAGCGACAGGAAGATCTCGGTGACCCGTACCCGGGCCAGGCTGGCCCCCGCCGCTGCAGGGCCGGCGGCGCGCATCGTCGCTGTCACCGACCGTCCAGCCGCCGCAACCGGTCCTGCGCGAGCCGCGACAGGGTGGTGCCGGAATAGTCCTCCAGCACCTGCTCCAGCGCGCGGCGCGCCTCGTCCATGTTGCCCAGTTCGAAATGCGAATAACCGATCTTCAACAGGGCATCGGCCGCCTTGTCGCTGCCGGGAAACCGTGTGCGAACCGCCTCGAAGTCGAGCAGCGCACCCGCGTAGTCGCGGCTCGCGTATTTCGCCTCCGCCAGCCAGTAGAGTGCATTCGCGGAGTACACGCCATCCGGGTAGCGCTCCATGAACCGCTCGAGCTGCAGGATCGCGGCCTCGTAATCGCCGCCCATCAAGCGGTCGAAGGCCGCCTCGTAGGCACCCTGCTCGTCGGCATCGGGTAGGGGTTCGTCAAAATCGGGAAACGCTTCGGGTAACGGCGCCCGCCCTCCAACCATGTCGCCTTCCACCAGGCCGACGCGCTCATCCAGGTTCCGGAACTGGTCCCGCTGGCGGGTGCGGAGGTTGCGCAACTCGTTGTCCAGCTGCTCCACCTGCCCCCGCAGCTGGCGCACCTCCGCCTGCAGGTCATCGACGCTGCGCAGCATGTCCGTCAGCACGCCGGAATCGAGCAGCCGCTCGACGCGCTCCACGCGCATTTCCAGCATCTGCAGCTGGTGCTGCGTGGCCACGGGTGAACCCGCCTGCGCCCAGACGACCGGAGCCTGCAACAGGAGCCCGATGGCCAGCAGCGCCCCGGCGAGCCCCCGGCGACAGGCCCCGAAAGGAAACTCGCGCACGGTCCCCGTCATCGCTGGCCCCTGATGCCTGGACTCCGGGGCGGAAGAATCCCCCGCCCCGGGGTGACGACGATCAGCGCCGCACCTCATAGACCAGCTCGACGCGCCGGTTGCGCGCCCAGGACTCCTCGGTCTGGGTGAAGGCCACCGGCATTTCCTCACCATAGCTGACCACGTCGAGTTGCGAGTCGCGGGCCCCGTTCAGATTCATGATCCGACGCACCGCCTGGGCGCGG
>SKQM01000144.1 GCA_007119005.1 Thioalkalivibrio sp. | reverse complement strand
TCCAGGCTGGGGGGGTGCTCGTACAGCAGGCCACGGTCCAGCTCCAGGATGCGGGTGGCCAGTCGCTCCATGAAGCTGCGGTCGTGGGTGATGAAGACCACCGTCATCGCGGTGCCCGCGAGCAGGTTCTCCAGCCAGCCGATCGCGGCGATGTCGAGGTGGTTGGTGGGTTCGTCGAGCAGCAGCAGATCGGGTTCCCGCACCAGTTCCCGGGCGAGCCACACCCGTCGGCGCAGCCCGCCCGAGAGTTCCGAAAAGGGCTGGTCCGCGGGCAGCTCGAACCGGGACAGCGTGGTCTCGACCCGGTTCTGCAACGACCAGCCGTCGACCGCTTCCAGTTCGGCCTGGACCCGGCCCATCGCTGCGAGAGCCGCCGGGTCCCCGTCCGCCGCCTTGAGGCTCAGGTGGTGGTATCGCTCCAGCAGCAGGCCGCTCTCGCCCAGACCCTCTGCGACCACGTCGAAGATGCTTCCCCGCACGTCCTCGGGCACCTCCTGGGTCAGGTGGGCGGTGACCAGTGAGTCGCGCCGGGTGATCTCTCCGGCGTCCGGCTGGATCTGGCCCGCGAGGATCTTGAGCAGGGTCGACTTGCCCTCGCCGTTGCGGCCGGCGATGCAGACCCGCTCCCCGGGTTCCAGACTCAGGTCGACACCATCGAGCAGTGCCGCCATGCCATATGCGAGACGAACGCCCCTCAGGGTCAGCAGCGCCATCGGTCAGACCTCGGGCATGCGCCAGGCGCTGAACGCCCCGGCGAGACTGAACAGCGCCAGCACGAAGATGGCGAACTCGGTGCCGGCCAGCTGCGCCAGCAGGCCGAACAGGCCGCCGACCAGCAGCAGCACTCCTATCACGGTGTTGCTCACGGCGGTGAACGCGGCGCGGGTTTCCTGGGTGGCCATGTCGACGAGATAGGTCTTGCGCCCCAGACGCACCCCTGCGTGGCTAACGCCGAGCACGAAGAAAAGCACCGCGTAGGCCCAGCCGCTCAGGGCCCGCGCCAGGTCTGCCCAACTGAGCAGGGCCAGGCCGACACCGAGCACGCCGGCGATCAGCCCGGATGCGATCAGCACGCCGCGGGACGACCGGTCGGAGGCGCGGCCCCAGATCGGCGCGCTCAGCGCGGACGCGAGCCCGGTCGCGAGGATCAGCAGGCCGAGAGTCACGAAGCTGCCCGAGGTCGCCGCCTCGGCGAGCAGCACGTAGAAGGGCAGCGCGAGCGCGGTGCTCATCAGCAGGGCCCGGGTCAGCACGAAATGGCCGAAATCCCGGTCCTGCCAGAGGATGCTGATCGAGCGCAGCGCCTCGGCCACCGCGTTGCCGCCGCCCTCGGTGGCCCCCGGCTGCTCGCGCAAACCGGCGAAAACCGCGGCCGACAGCCACCAGACCCCGGCTGCTGCCGCGAGCAGCGCGACGAATACGCCGACTCCCGCGTCCTCCAGGTCGGCCAGCGTCAGGTATAGGCCCAGCGCCAGCGTCGCGAAGCCCGCCGCGGAGGCCGCGTAGCCCATCACCGTACCGCGCCGGGTCTTGGCTACGGTCTTGCCCAGGACGTCCTTCGCGGCGACCGAGTTCACCCCGCGCGACAGCGCGAACAATGCCAGCAGGCCGAGGATCGCCCAGCCGGCCGCTGCGCCCTCCAGCGTCAGCGCGACCACGGCCATCAGCATCACCGCGATTCCCTGGCCGATGCTGCCAGCGACCCAGAACCACTTGCGCACCGGCTGGCGGCGGATCGCGGCGGCGACGAAGAGTTGCGGCATCAGAGAGCCCGATTCCCGGATCGGGACCAGGAAGCCGGCAAACGCCGCGGGGGCGCCCAGTGCCCCGAGCAGCCAGGCGAGGACCAGCCGGGCCGACGCGAGTTCGTCGCCGATCTTGCTCAGCGTGTTCGAGACCAGGTGTACGAAGAAATTGACCGGCTGCGCGTTGCACGCGGTCTCGGGGATGTCCTTGCAGACCCGCGCGTCCTCGTCGCCCGCGATGGTCTCGTACAGGCCGACCAGCGGTCGCGGAGCGGATTGGGATGCGGTTGCGGTCATCTGGGATCGAGGCAGGGTGCGATCGGGACGGATCGCACCGAGGGCTCAGCGGTTCCAGTCCAGTGGATCGTCGGGGTCGATTCCGTCGCGGAACGGGACCCGCCGGTCGACGTTGGTCAGCTGGTAGACGGCGCCGATCCAGTTGTTCACCACCGCCAGGGCGCTGTCGTGCCAGGTGTTGTCCAACCGCTCCAGCAGCAGCGCCTCGGGCAGTTCAGGGCCGGGTGCGCGCCGCTCCAGCGCATGCTGTACGCGCTCGCGGTGTTCGTCCAGGATTGCCGCGGCCTGGGGCGAGAGGTAGTTCTCGGGCAGCGGCGGGAAGTCTTCGCGCTCGCCGTTCACGAAGCGCAGCACCTCGCGCTTGTATTCCTTGAGCAGGCTGATGCTGTCGTACTCAGGGTGCCCCTGGAAGAAAACCAGGCGGAAGCCGTCCTGCGAGACCGCGAGGTGCACGCCGGCACGGTCGCTCTCGACCAGCACCCGCAGGCCGTGGCGTTCGAACTGTTCGCGGGAAACGTCGTTGAAGCGCGAATGTGGCACGTCGAAACGGGTGTTCACCCCGGCCACCAGCGGGTGCCCGCGGTTCACCACGCGGTGGTCGAACACCCCCCAGAGCTTGCTGCCCCGGTGACGCCGCCGTTCGCCGAAGCGCGCCTGCATCACCGCGTGGGTGGCCAGGCAGGAGCACAGGGTGGAGGTCACGTTGTGCCAGGCCCAGTCGACGACCTCGGCGAGCGGCTCCCAGAACGGCTCCTGCGCGAGATCGGGCCGGGTGACGTTGGCCCCGGTGATGATCAGCGCATCGAGGCCCTCCCGCTTGATCGCCTCGAAGCTCTCGTAGAACTGCTCGACGTGGGCCCGGCCGCCGGGGCCGCGCGGCAGTTCGGGCAGCGTGAACGGGTGCATGTAGAACTGGGCGATCTGGTTGCTCTCACCGACCAGACGGAAAAACTGGCGTTCGGTCGCGGCCAGCGCGGCATCCGGCATCATGTTCAGCAGACCGATGTGCAGCGCGCGGATGTCCTGGTGCAGCGCGTAATCCTTCGGCAGCACGGTGTCGCCCTCCTCGCGCAGCCGGGCGAAGGTGGGCAGCTCGGTGTGCGCGACCAGAGGCATCAGGCGGGCTCCTCGCGGGCCAGCGCGGACAGCACCAGTTCGTCGAAATCGGCCGCATCCCGGACCTCCGCCAGCTCGCTGCTGAGGAGGGTGTACCCGTAGTCCCTGGCGATGGCTTCGTAGCGGGGCAGCCGCGCACGGAACAGGATCGGGAACACCCAGCGCACGAAGTCGTCGGGATCGATCTGGGCCACGTACTCCAGGTTGCGCTCGGCCATGTAGTGGTGCAGCTGTTCGTCGAGGAATTCCTCTCGATAGTACAGGGGCTTGGGGTCCCGCTCCGCACGCGCGATCAGTTCGCGCTGGTTCTGCTTGGTGGCCCGGATGTAGAGGATCAGGGTATGCCTGGCCAGGGTCTCCATCACCTCCGGAGTTTCGAGTTCGCTGACCGAGCCACCGGCATCGTTGATGAAGTGCGGGTAGCCGAACAGGAACCGGGCCTTGTCGATGAAGTCCGGCACGTCCAGCATCGCCTGCACCTCGGCCTGGTGATGCAGCGCCTGGCGACGCTTGAACTCGGTGAGCGACAGGCCGCCGCGCTCGGGGTTGCCCAGCTTGCCGAGGAAGCTCGACACCGGATGCAGGTTGTCGACGGTGATGTTGTTGATGATCTGTATCGAATCCAAACGCAGCAGCGTGCGCAGGAAGGGTACCTGCATCGCCTGCGCCTTGATGTTGTCGAGGATGGGTTCGCTGAGATAGCGGGTGCCGATACGGTAGTCCCCGGAGTAGTGGAACCAGTCCTCCCGGCGGAGCATGTTCGACAGGTGCGTCTTGCCGACTCCGGACATCCCGAGCAGGGTGATGCGCCGGTTCGGCAGATTGCGGTATTCGTCGGGCGTCAGGCGCATGTCCGGTCCATCGACAAAGGATCAGCGGATCAGGCGGCTGACCGCCCGGAACTGCGGGTCCGCGGCATCACGCAGCCATTCGAACAGCACGGACTCGTGGTTGGTGATGATCGCGCCGGCCGCCTGCATGCGCTCGAGGCCGTTGGCTTTCAGGCGCGGGTCGCGGCTGCAGACGGCATCGGCGACCACGAAGACCGTCTCCCCTGCCGCCAGCAGCTCAAGCGTGGTCTGCAATACACAAACGTGCGTCTCGGTCCCGCAGACGACCACGTCCGTGCCCGTCAGGCGGCAGACGAGATCCTCGTCGGCGCAGCAGGAAAAAGCCGTCTTCTCGGTGTGCCCGTCGCCGGGTTGCAGCAGACCGTCCAGCGGCGGGGTGATCGGCCCCAGGCCGCGCGGGTACTGCAGCGTCACCTCCACCGGTACGTCCAGCAGGTGCGCCGCCTCGACCAGGCGGCCGGTGTTGCGCTGGAGCAGCGCGCGTTCGTCCTCGGCCATTGCAGCCAGCAGGCGTTCCTGCAGATCGATCAGCAGGAGCCGGGAGTGCCTGCGGTCACAGAGCCGGGTCGGGTCGGCTGCGACGCTTGCAATCGCCGTCACCCGCTCATTCCAGGAACTGGTTGATCAGCCGCAGATCCGCTTCGCTCAGGCTGCCCACCGCCCGCTGCAGGCGCAGCCGATCCACCAGGAAGTTGTAGCGTGCCGCGGCCAGATCCCGTTGCGCCCGGAACAGCTCCTGCAGCGCGAGCAGCACATCGACCTGGGTTCGCGTCCCGACCTCGAAGCCGGCCTCGGTGGCCTCCAGCGAGGCCTGGTTGGAGATCACCGCCTGCTGCAGTGCGCCGGCGCGCGCGGCATTGGACACCACCGAGAGGAAGCTGCTGCGGGTCAACTGCACGACCCGGCGCTCGGTGAACACCACTGCCTCCTGCGCAGCCTCGAATTCTTCGCGTGCCTCTCGCGTCAGCGCGCTGACGCGGCCCCCGGTGTAAATGGGGATGTTCAGCCGCAGGCCGATCTGGGCATCGCTGCTGTCGCGGAATTGGTTGCTGTCCACGCCGGAGAAGCCAGTGTCGCTGACCGAGGCCGCAAGCCCCAGGGTCGGTCGGCCTTCCGCACGCTGGCGGGCGATCTGCTCGCGGGCGATGTCCGAGCCCAGCCGCCGGGCGAGCAATTCCTGGTTGTTCTCCAGCGCCACGCTGACCCATTGCTCCGGGTCTTCCGGGTCCGGTCCGCTGGGCAGCATCGCGTCCGGCCTCAGGGACGCCAGGCGCTCATAGTAGGTGTTCGTGATCACCGCCAGTTCCTCGTTCGCGAGGTTCAGGTCGTTCTCGGCGAGGATCTCGTCGGCCCTGGCGAGGTCGAACCGGGCTTGGGCTTCCCGCACGTCGGTGATCGCGATCAGGCCGACCTCGAAGCGGCGCTGCGTCTGCTCGAGCTGGCGGCCGATCGCTTCGCGCTCTGCGCGTCGGAAGGTCAGTGTCTCCTCGGCCAGCAGCACCTGGAAATAGGCTTCCGACACGCGCCGGATCAGCTCCTGCCGCGCGGCTTCAAGATCGGCCGCGGCGCTCGCGATCGACAGGTCGGCCTGGGTCAGCGCGATGCGGTTGCGCTGGTCGTAGATGCTCTGCGAAAGGCTCAGGCTCAGGTCGTACCGGCTGCCGTCAATGCTGCTCCCGGGATCCGGATTCGAGTAAAATCCACCCAGTTCGGCACCCGCGGAGATCTGTGGCAGCAAGGCCGAACGCGCGAGTGGATTCGCTTCGAGCGCCGCCCGGTAGTTGGCCTCGGCAGCCCTCAGCTCGGCATCGTTCGCGAGAGCGTCCTGGTACACCTGCAGCAGGTCGGCCGAGTAGGCCGAGGACGTCGAAAGGGCGAGCAGCATGGTGGCTGCGCACAGGGCGAAGAGCTTCTTCATCGGGTCTGTTCCGGGGGTCGCAGGGTCGCCAAAGTTTAGCAGAGAACGGCGAAGGCGTGAGCGCTCCCGGGTCCAACTGGGCGGGGTCTTCAGGGCCGCGCGGGAGAACCCGGTGCCGCAGTCAGAACACGAATTCCGGCCTGCGTTCGAAGCCCTTCAGGGGCTGAAGGCTGGTCTCGAACAGTCTCTCGGTGCGGAAACTGTCCTCCGCGACGCGGATCACCAGTCGCGCCTCCATCGCCGGCGGGCTTCCCACCACGACGAACAGACGACCCCCGAGGCTCAGGTAAGGCTGCAGAAAGGGGTCGTATTCGTGCATCGCTCCGTTCACGCTGATCACGTCGTAGCGGCTGCCAGGGGGTGCCCAGGACGGCGTCACGGTCGCGGTGCGCAGATGCGCGTTTTCGATGCCGAGCGCGTCCAGGCGTGCACGCGCCGCGAGGCGGAAGGCATCGACGCGGTCCACGCTGTCCACGCGGGCCGCGAGCCGGGCGAGGCAGGCGGTCACGTAGCCGGAACCCGTGCCGATCTCCAGTGCCCGGTCGCTGTGGGTCGGGGCCAGCGCCTGCAGCAGGCGCCCGACCACCTTGGGTGCCAGCATGAATTCACCATTGCCGAGAGGGATCTCGGTGTCGGCGTAGGCCAGCCCCTCGCGGCCTTCGGGCACGAACTGCTCGCGCGGCAGGCTCTCCATCACGTCCAGCACGCGCATGTCGAGTACGTCCCAGGGACGGACCTGCTGTTCCACCATATTGTTGCGCGCCAGGCGGTAATCCATGGACGGGTCCTCAGCTTCGGAAAGGAACCCGCCGAAGGGTACGGCCAGCGCACCGGGGAGGCAAGTTGCGCGACCGGGGCGCGGCTCCGGCGAGCCGATGGGTCAGGGTGCGGGATCGGGCGCCAGGCGCTTCAGATCCAGGGCCGCGACCGCGCGGATTCGCGCCTGGCGCAGTGCTTCGCCCAGTGCCTCGCCCTTGAGGCCCGCTTCCAGCAACGGCTGGACGGAGACACGGATGACCGCTTCGGCGGCCTGCCGCATCGCGTCGGCCTGCGGATAGGGTCGCTCCGGAAAGGTTCCGCCACGTCCACGGAAGTCGGCCTCCACGGCCTGCAGGAAGGGCTCCAGGCCCTCCGGGCGCCGCAGGATGTCCAGCGCCTCGAAGAGTTTCACCACGGTCTGCGGGCGCAGCTCGAAGAAGCGGTGCACCAGCCCGTGGTGACGCGCGACCTTGACCGCGAGATCACGGTAGCGGTTCGGGATGCGCAGGCGCTGAGCGAGTGCCTGGATCCGGATCACCCCGCGTTCCTCGTGGCCGCGGTGGCCCGGAAGGATTTCCGCGGGCGTGTCCGCCTTGCCCAGATCGTGCACCAACGCGGCAAAACGGACCTCGGGGGCCGTGCTGAGCCGCGTGGCCTGTTGCAGCACCATGAAGGTGTGGACCCCGGTGTCGATCTCGGGGTGGTAACGGGGCGGCTGCGGCACCCCGAACAGGCGCGCGACCTCGGGGAACAGCACCGCCAGCGCTCCGGTATCGCGCAGGATCTCGAAGAAGCGCACCGGGGCTGGGCTCGCCAGTGCCTTCTCGCACTCCGCCCAGACCCGCTCCGGGACCAGTGCGTCGACCTCGCCGTTGCGCACGAGTTGGCGCAGCATTTCCCCGGTCTCGGGCGCGATGTCGAAGCCCCAGGGCGCCAGCTGCGCGGCGAAGCGGGCCACGCGGAGCAGCCGTACCGGGTCCTCGACGAAGGCGTCGGATACGTGGCGAAGCAGCCGTTCCCGCAGGTCGCGCTGGCCGTCGAAGGGGTCGATCAGGCTGCCGTCCGCCGCTTCGGCCATCGCGTTGATGGTCAGATCACGCCGCGCAAGATCCTCCTCCAGCGTGACTTCGGGCGATGTGTTGAAGCTGAAGCCGCGGTAGCCGCGTGCCGTCTTGCGCTCGGTGCGCGCCAGCGCGTATTCCTCGTGCGTCTGCGGATGGAGGAACACCGGAAAATCGCGTCCCACCGGCCGGAAGCCGCGGGCCTCCAGCGTCTCGGGCGTGGCGCCGACCACCACGTAATCGCGCTCGGAGACCGGGCGGCCGAGCAGCCGGTCCCGGACTGCGCCGCCGACGAGGAAGGTCTCCATGGCAGTGCGGCGGTTACTCGCGCTGGCCCCTGCGCAGACGCTGCATCCGGGCCTGGTGGCCCTCTTCACCGAGGTAGGCCGGCGCAACGCCTTCGAGCAGCGTTGGGCAGGGCAGCGTGTCGCCGGTACAGACGTTGTCCACGGACAGCGACGCCAGGTTGTCACGGGACAACGGCTTCCCGGGCACGAACTCGAACACGGACGCCTGCAGCTTGCCCGCCCAGCCGGGCAGCCCGAGTATCGGGCGACGGCGGCCGGTCAGCCGGCCGGTGTAGCGCACCAGATCCGCGAGGGTGTACACCCGCGGACCGCAGAGCTCGAAGCCCTTGCCGTAGGTCGCAGGGTCGTCCAGGCAGTTGACGAAGTGGTCCGCCACATCGCCGACGAAGACGGGCGCGAACCGGGCATCGGCGCGGGCCAGCGGCATGAACGGCGCGATCTTCAGCAGGGTGGCGAAGCGGTTGAGGAAGGAATCGCCGGGCCCGAAGATCACCGAGGGCCGGAACACCGTCACCGGGAAGGCGGTGGCCGCGAAGACGGCCGTCTCCGCCGCGGCCTTGCTGCGCAGGTAGTGGCTCGGCGGGTCGGGCATGTCCGCCTTCAGCGCGCTCATCTGCACGAAGCGGCCTACGCCCTGTGCCTGCGCGGCCGCGAGCGCCTTCTCCGTCAGCTCGGTGTGCACCTTGTGGAAGCCGGATCCATCCCGGCCCTTCTCGTTCAGGATGCCGACCAGGTTTATCACCGCGTGGGTGCCGGCAAAGAAGCGGCTCAGCGTTCCGGGGTCGTGCGTATCGCCGGTGACCAGTTCCACCTCCGGCATCACCTTGAGGTCGCGGTGCCGCTCCGGGTGACGGGTCAGCACCCGTATCTGGATGCCCTTTTCCGCGAGTCGCACAACGATGTGGCGGCCGACGAAGCCGGTACCGCCAAGGAGGGAGACGTGCTGGATGGACATGGGTTTCTCCGGCGTGTCGGGTTCTGGATGGGTCTTTCCCTATACTAACCCGCCAGCACCCGCACCACAGCGATTCCGCCGCCCGCGGTCACGCCGTACCGGGAACCCCTGGGGGGTCGCGCCAGTCGGCAGTGTAGGAGGATTCATCGGGGCCGGCACGCGTTGTCCGTGTCCGGACCCTCGTCATCAGGAGGTTCGCATGTCCGAAATGATCAGCGTCAATCCGGCGAACGGGGAACGTTTCGAAACCCGCGCGGCACTGGGTGCAGGCGAGGTGGATACCGCGATCGCGCGGGCAGCGGAGCGTTTCCCGGCCTGGGCTGCTTTGCCGGTCCCGGAACGGGCAGAGGCGCTGCGGCGGCTGGCATCGGCCCTGCGCGAACGTTCAGGCTCCCTCGCCCAGCTCGCGACGGCGGAGATGGGCAAGCGGATTGCCGAGGCGCGTGCGGAGGTGGAGAAGTGCGCGATCGCCTGCGAGTACTACGCCGCGCACGGCCCGGACTTCCTGGTCGACACGATGGTGGCCTCCCACGCTGGCCGATCGCTGATCGCGTGGCAGCCGCTCGGCCCGGTGCTGCTGGTGATGCCGTGGAACTTCCCGTTCTGGCAGGCGATGCGCCAGGCGGTTCCTGCAACGCTCGCGGGCAATACGGTGCTGCTGAAGCATGCCTCCAACGTGCAGGGCTGTGCGGCCGCACTGGAAGAGGTCTTCGCCGCGGCGCAATTCCCGGAGGGTGTGTTCCAGAACCTAGCGATCGGCTCGGACGCGGTGCAGCGGGTGATCGAGGATCCGCGGGTGCGTGGCGTGAGCCTCACCGGATCCGAGGGTGCCGGGCGTGCGGTGGCCGGAGCGGCTGGAAAACACCTGAAGAAGACGGTGCTGGAACTCGGAGGGTCGGATGCCTTCATCGTGCTCGGCGACGCCGATCTCGATCATGTGATCGAACAGGCGGTCAAGGCGCGCTTCCAGAACAACGGGGAAACCTGTATTGCAGCCAAGCGTTTCATCGTCGAGGAGTCGATCGCGGAGGATTTCGTGTCCGGGTTCAAGGCGAAGATCGAGGCGATGCGCGTCGGTGACCCGATGGACGATGACACCGACCTCGGTCCGCTGGCCCGCGAGGACCTGCTCGACGATCTCCACGACCAGGTCAGCCGCAGCGTCGAGGCGGGGGCGGTCTGCATCACCGGCGGGCACCGGCTGGAACGCCCCGGCGTGTATTACGCGCCCACGCTTCTGGACCACGTCCGCCCGGGCATGGCCGCTTTCGACGAGGAGACCTTCGGACCGGTCGCCGCGGTGACCCGGGCGGCCGATGCCGAGGAGGCGTTGGCACTGGCCAACGCTTCCCGCTACGGGCTTGGCGGCAGTGTCTGGACCGCAGACCGGGCGCGGGGCGAGGCGATCGCGCGGCGGCTGGAATGCGGCTGCGCGTTCGTGAACGGGATTGTGAAAAGCGATCCCCGGCTGCCGTTCGGCGGCGTGAAGGATTCCGGCTACGGGCGTGAGCTGTCCGCGCTCGGTATCCGCGAATTCGTGAACGCGAAGACGGTCTGGGTCGATTGATCGGGGCCTGGTCGCCGAGGGGGAAGCGCCTGCGCGTCGGCTAGCCGCCCGTCATCGACATGAAGCGCACGACCTTCCCCGGGCGCTCCCGGAACTCGTGCCGCGCGGGCTTCAGTGCGATCGCCTCGAGGATCGCCTCCTCGATGTCGTTGTCCGAGCAGCCCGCTCGCAGCCGCGGCCGCAGCGCCAGCTTGTGCTCGTCGCCGAGGCAGGTGTAAATCGTGCCATCCACCGACAGCCGGACACGGTTGCAGGTCTCGCAGAAGTGCTGCGAGATCGGCGTGATGAAGCCGATGTGCAGGTCGGTCCCCGCGACACGTACGTAGCGGGCTGGGCCGCCGCCCGGCATCATGCCCGGGATCAGATCAAAGCGCCGTGCCAGGCGCGCCTTCACCTTCTGCAGGTCGACGAAATGTCCGGCCGCCTGGCGCCCCGTGTCGCCCATCGGCATGGTCTCGATGAAGCGCAGCGTGAAACCGTGTTCCAGGCAGAAGTCGACCATGTCCTCGACTTCGTCCTCGTTCACGCCGCCCATCACCACCATGTTGATCTTGATCGGGTGGAAGCCCGCCGCCTTTGCGGCCATCAGCCCGTCGAGCACTTTTTCCAGCTTGCCCGAGGTCACTTCCCTGAAGACCTCGGGCCGCAGCGAGTCGAGGCTGGCATTGATGCGACGCACGCCGCCCGCGAACAGCGCCTCGGCCGATTTCGCGAGGCGCGTGGCATTGGTGGACAGCGAGATGTCCTCCACGCCAGGCAGCGCGGAGAGGCGGGCGGCAAGGACCGGCAGGTCCTTGCGCACCAGTGGCTCGCCTCCGGTGAGGCGGATGCGGCGGGTGCCGAGCCGGGCGAAGGCCGCC
>SKQM01000011.1 GCA_007119005.1 Thioalkalivibrio sp. | reverse complement strand
GATCGCCCACGAACGGGTTGCTCTGGCGCTCCCGCCCGAAGGTCGACATCGGCCCGTGTCCCGGGATGAAGCGCGTGTCGTCGCCCAGGGGCCAGAGCTTGGCAGTGATCGAATGCAGCAGCTCGGCGTGATTGCCGCGCGGGAAGTCCGTGCGGCCGATGCTGCCGGCAAAGAGCACGTCGCCAACGAGTGCCAGACGGCTCGGCGCGTGGTGGAAGATCACGTGTCCCGGCGTATGCCCCGGACACGCGTACACATCCAGCACCTGGTTGCCGACCCGGACCTGGTCGCCCTCGGCGAGCCATTGGTCGGGCAGGAAGGGTTGCACCTCATCGGTGCCGAACATGCGTGCCTGCATCGGCAGCTGCTCCAGCCAGAACCGGTCCGCTTCGCCCGGTCCGATGATGGGGGCCTCGGCGAGATCGGCGAGCGCCTGGGCGCCGCCGACATGGTCGAGGTGCCCATGGGTCAGCAGGATCTGGCGCAGGTCGAGGCCGCGTTCGCGCGCGGCCGCCAGCAAGCGGTTCGGTGAGCCGCCGGGATCCACCCAGGCCGCCTCCCGCGTCTGCTCGCACCAGATCAGGGTGGCGTTCTGTTCGAAGACGGTGACGGGGATGCTGTGGAATCCAAGCATGGTGGCGGCCGTTGGGGGCGGACCGCCATTGTTGCAAAGCGGTCCGGTGACCGCCACGTGCAGGAAGCGACGTTTTTTTGCACTGCGGGGTTGACAGTGGCCTCAGTATATTAGAAGATGCTCATACGTTGATCGCTTGCCCCCCCGCAACGGTCAACGTACTCCTCCATCCTCCTTTGGTGGTTTATTGGCGCGAACTTCGGTTTGCGCCTTTTTTTTGTGCGACGGTCCCCGGTTACGCCGGTCGCGCGTACCGCATTCGCAACCGCCGATGGATTCTGGTACCCCTGTAAGAAACCTTCGACCGCTTCGATGCCCGATGCTGCTGCCATTGAACAATCTGCGCAACGCCGTGATCGCCTTCGTGCTGTTGCCGCTGCTCGGCCTGCTGGTCGCACTGGGCCTGCTGGGGCTGCGCGAGTTCGAGCAGCAGATGGAGCTGCGCATGCAGGAAGACATCGAACTCGTCGCGCGGTCCATCCGCCTGCCCATTTCCACCGCGATGATCCGACGCGATGCCATGGACGTGCAGCAGGCGCTGGATTCGGCGTTCCAGCTCGAACAGGTCTTCGGCGTCTACGTGTACGATTCCCGCGGTGATCTCATCGCGACCAGCGGACCGCGCAGTCCTTCCCTCGACCGTCGGCGCGAGGCCCGTGTGATCACCGAGACCGGCAGCCAGGGCGCCTTCGACGAGCGACAGGGCCGAGAAGTCTTCTCCTTCTTCCTGCCGCTGACGGACGCCGGCGGGCGGATCATCGGCCTGCTTCAGATCACCCGTGACGTGACCCGGTTTCAGGCCTACATCGCGCAGATGCGCTGGCAGGGTGGTCTGGCGATCGGGCTGCTCTCGCTCGTTTTCCTGCTGGTGGTGCTGATCGGACATCACCGGGCGGTCGGCCGTCACGTGAGCCGCCTGGCCGACGCGATGCACCGCGTCGGCGGTGGGACCCGTGGCCTGCGCGTGCCGGAGCAGGGTCCACAGGAGCTGCGCCTGCTCGCGACCACGATGAACGAGATGATCGAGCGGCGCGAGGATTCGGAGCGGGCGCTGGAGGTCCAGCGTGCCCGCCGCACGGAACTCGAGGAAAAGCTGCGCCAGTCCGAGAAGCTCGCTGCGATCGGGCAACTGGCCGCCGGGGTTGCGCACGAGCTGGGCACCCCGCTGGGAGTGATCGCCGGGCGCGCACAGCGGGCGCGGCGCGAGATACCCGGGAGTTCGCCGGCCTCCGGGGAGATCGGTAGCCTGTTGGCGGAACTGGGCCGCGTGGAACACATCGTGCGCCAGTTGCTGAATTTCGCCAGGCGTAACCCCCTGAACCTGCGTGAGATCGCGCTGCCGGCACTGGTGAACGACGTGGTTGCCCGGGTGCGGATCGGGGCCGGGCGCCCGGACATTGCCGTCGAGACCGGGCCGGAAGACGGCGCCGGCGAGGAAACGGCCATCGCCTTGCGCGCTGATCCGGCCCGGCTCGAGCAGGCGTTGGGCAACCTGATCGAGAACGCCGTCCACGCGGCACGCCGGCAGGTGCGTATCCACTGGCGATCGATGGCGCACGAAGGGCGTGACTCCGTGGAGATCGGCGTGGTGGATGATGGTCCGGGGATCGCGGAAGCGGACGCGCATCGCCTCTTCGAGCCCTTTTTCACCACCAAGCCGGCGGGGCAGGGCACCGGCCTCGGTCTGGCCGTGGCCCACGCGGCGGTCGAGGATCACGGCGGCGAGCTGCGTCTGGATCGCGACTGGCGGCCCGGCACGCGGTTCGTGATGACCCTGCCCGCGGCAGGCGGGAGCCTGCGATGACCGCGACTACGACCGCTGCCGACGCGCGGGTGCTCGTGGTCGAGGACGATGCCGGGCATCGCGAACTGTTGCAGCAGGAACTGTCGGACGCGGGTTACACGGTGACCGCGGTGACCAGTGCGGAGGAGGCGCTGGCATCGCTTGGCGAGCGGAGCTTCGCGCTGGTGGTCAGCGACCTCCGCCTGCCGGGGGTGGACGGTTTTGCGGTCTTGCAGGCGACGCGGGGACTGTCGCCCGCGCCCGGGTTCATCATGTTGACCGGGTTCGGCACGATCGACCAGGCGGTCAGTGCGTTGAAGGCGGGAGCGGACGACTTCCTGACCAAGCCGGTGGATCTTGAACACCTGCGCCTGACGGCACGGCGCGTGCTGCAGACGCGGCAGCTGCGCGCCGAGGTGCAGCAGTACCGCGAGGTGCTCGGTGACCGTGGGTTTCACGGCATGCAGGGGAGGAGCCCGGCCATGCTGCGGCTGTTCGACCTGATCCGGCGCATCGCTCCCTCTGACGGCAGCGTGTTGATTACCGGCGAGTCGGGCACCGGCAAGGAACTCGTGGCCCGCGCTCTGCACGAGGAGAGCCCGCGTGCCGACGGTCCGTTCGTCGCCATCAACTGCGCCGGCATCCCCGAGACCCTGCTCGAAT
>SKQM01000190.1 GCA_007119005.1 Thioalkalivibrio sp. | reverse complement strand
GGCGCGCGGGACTCGAGGCTTTGATCTTCCGGGTGCGCGAACTCGCGATGGAAAACGCGGCCTGGCGGCGCGCCGTTTTGGCGACGCCCAGTGTGCCCACGACGGATCACTGACCGGAACCAACCATTCATACGCCTGACCGCAAGACGGCGGGAGGCAAACAGGAAATGACCCAGGAGAACACAGCCATGCTGAAGATCAACAACCTGCAGGCCCGGGTGGAGAACGGGACTCCCATCCTCAAGGGCATCGACCTCGAGGTCAGGCCCGGCGAGGTCCACGCGATCATGGGGCCGAACGGCTCGGGCAAGAGCACGCTCTGCCAGGTGCTCGGTGGCCGCGACGGCTACGAGGTGACCGGCGGAACCGTCGAATACCAGGGCAAGGACCTGTTCGAGCTCGAGCCCGAGGAACGGGCTCGCGAAGGGCTGCTGCTCGGGTTCCAGTACCCGGTGGAGATCCCGGGCGTGAAGAACATCTACCTGCTGAAGGAGGCCTACAACGCCCAGCGCAAGCATCGGGGCGAGCCGGAGGCCGACACCTTCCAGTTCCTGAAGCTGGTGCGCGAGAAGCTGCAGATGATGCAGATGGACGAGAGCTTCCTGCACCGCGCGGTTAACGTCGGCTTCTCCGGCGGTGAAAAGAAGCGCAACGAAATCCTGCAGATGCTGGTGCTGGAGCCGAAGCTCGCGCTGCTCGACGAGACCGATTCCGGCCTCGACATCGATGCGCTCAAGGTTGTGTCGGAGGGGGTGAACAAGCTGCGTTCCCCGGATCGTGCGATCGTGCTGGTCACTCACTACCAGCGGTTGCTGAGCCACATCGAACCCGATTTCGTCCACGTCCTGTCCGCTGGCCGCATCATCAAGTCCGGCGACAAGACCCTGGCCCAGGAGCTCGAGCGGAGCGGCTACCAGGGCATCATCGAGGAGGCGGCATGAGCGCGAATGCCCTGAGTCAGCACTACGCCGAACAGCTGCGGCAGGTGCGGGACGGCCTGCCGGCGGAGCTTCCCGAGTGGCTGGCCGGCCGCCGCCGCGGTGCGGCGCAGCGCTTCGCCGATGCGGGCTTCCCCGATCCGCGTCAGGAGGAGTGGAAGTACACGAACGTGCGACCGATCGCGACGAAGCCGTTCGCGACCACCGCGACCGACGTGCCGGTTGCCTCCGATGCGCTCGCGGGTCTCGGCTTCGAGGGCCTGGATGCCTACCGGATGGTCTTCGTGGACGGCCGGTTCCGCGCCGAGTTCTCGGATCTCAACGACCTGCCGGAAGGGGCAACGGTGCAGAGCCTTTCCGCAATGCTCGGCGGCGACGCGGCTCGCCTGGAGCCGCTGCTCGGCACTCTCGCGCATGATCGCTTTTCCAGTTTCGCCGCCGCGAACATGGCGTTCATGAGCGACGGGGCGGTGATCCTGCTGGGCAAGGGTGTACGGCTCGAACGCCCGATTCACCTGTTGCTCGTGGGTGCCGCGGGCAGCCCGGCGACCTGGAGTCACCCGCGCATTCTGGTGCAGGCTGCCGAGGGCGCCGAGGTGACCATCATCGAGCACTACGCCGATCTCGAGGGAGCCAGCGGGTTCACCAACACCGTGACCGAACTGCGGGCCGAGGCCGGCGCGCAGGTCCGCCACTACCTGGTTCAGGACCACGCCGACAGCGCGTATCACGTCGGCAGCGTGTTCGTGCAGCAGCGTCGGGACAGCCGTGTGACCTCGCACAACGTCAATCTGGGTGGTCGCCTGGTGCGGCACGACCTGAACATCGACCTCACCGAGCCGGGTTCGGAAATTGAGCTGAACGGCCTGTTCCTGGTCGGCGGCCGCCAGCACGTGGACACCCACACCCGCGTGCACCATTCCTCGCCGCATACGACCAGCCGTGAGCAGTACCGCGGTATCGGTCAGGGCCACGGGCGTGGTGTCTTCAAGGGTCGGGTGCTGGTGGAACGTGGTGCGCAGAAGACCGACGCGCAGCAGCACAGCGCGAACCTGCTGCTCTCACCGAACGCCGAAATCGACACCAAACCGGAATTGGAGATCTACGCCGACGACGTGAAGTGCGCCCACGGGGCGACCGTTGGCCAGCTCGACGAGACCTCGCTGTACTATCTGCGTAGCCGTGGCATCGACGCCGAGTCGGCGCGCGGGATGCTGGTCTTTGCCTTTGCGGACGAGGTGCTGGAGCGCATGGAGCTGGCGCCCGTGCGCACCAGTATCGAGCGCCGGCTCGCGGCACGCCTCCCCGAGGCTGGTGCGATGGACGTCATCGGTTAACGGTTAAGATCGCGCGCAGCGCAGCCACGAGGAGAAACGAGGTCATGCAGGTTCAGGAAATGATCAAGCTCAGCCGGGACTGCCCGGCCATCTCCGTGCCAGGAGGGCAACGGGTGATGATCGGGGAGGGCGGCGAGGTCGGTCTCGTTCAGGCCCTCGGCGGCAGCTACACCGTGACCGCGCAGGGCCGGCTGTTCCGGATCGACGCGAAGGACGCCGACGCGCTGGGCAAGGAGCCGACCCCCAGGCCGGAGTTGCCGGAGGACGCCTCCGACGAGGAGGTGGAAAAGCTGATCTGGGATCAGATGCGCGGCTGCTACGACCCGGAGATCCCGATCAACATCGTTGATCTGGGCCTGATCTACCGTTGCGAGATCGAGCGCAACGAACATGGCGGGCGCAGCGTGTCGATCGACATGACGCTGACGGCTCCCGGTTGCGGGATGGGCAACGTCATCGCGAACGATGTGTGGCAGCGGGTGATGGAGGTTCCCACGGTCGAGGAGGCGCAGGTCGAAGTCGTCTTCGACCCGCCTTGGGATGCCTCGCGCATGACCGAGGCCGCGCGTCTGCAGACGGGGATGTTCTGATGAGCGACTGGGTCGACGTTGCCGGGGACGGCGAGATCGAGCCAGGTTCGTACCGGGCGGTGGACGTCGACGATGTGCCGATCCTGGTCTTCAACGTCGAGGGCGGTTTTTACGCGATCGAGGACATGTGCTCCCACGAGGAGTACCCGATGGCCGGCGGTGAGGTGAAGGGTGACCGCATCACCTGCCCCCAGCACGGGGCGGAGTTCTGCCTGCGCACTGGCGCGGCGTTGAGTGCGCCCGCCTACGAGCCGCTGACGACCTTCCCGGTGCGCGTGCAGGACGGCGTCGTGCAGGTCCGGGACGATCGCTGGGATTGAGAGCGCTGCGGAACCGCGCGCGATTTTCACATTGATTAGGAGAGTCAGTCGATGACCACATTGGCCGTTGAGAGCAGCAACACCGCCGCTGCGGTTCCCGAGGCGGATCGCGTCCGTGCGACCGAAAAGGCCACGCGGCACATCCTCAAGCAGATGGAGTCGGACCCGAGCGCCATCGGGTTCCGGCTGGAGGTCAAGCGCACCGGCTGTTCCGGCTGGATGTACGTGGTCGATCTGGTGAGAGAGGCGCGCGACGACGACATGATCTTCCACGTCGCGGATGGCCTGGACATCTACGTGGACGAAAAGAGCTTCAGCTTCGTGCACGGCACGGAGATCGACTTCGTCTCGGAAGGCCTGACCCGTCACCTGGTCTTCAACAATCCGAACGTGACCGCCGAGTGCGGCTGCGGCGAGAGCTTCTCGGTCGGGTGAACCCGGGTGCCCCGCGGGGTGGCACCCGCGCCGGGTTCTTCTTTCAGCGCCCCAGCGCCGCGCGCACCGCGTCGAGTCGGTCGGTGCGTTCCCAGCTGAACCCCGGTTCCTCCCGCCCGAAATGGCCGAAGGCGGCGGTGGCCGAGTAGATCGGCCGACGCAGGTCGAGGTCACGAATGATCCCGGCCGGGGACAGGTCGAAGACCTGCTGCACCGCCTCGACCAGCCGTTCCTCGGGCACCACGGCGGTCCCGTGGCCGTTCACGCGGATCGACACCGGTTCCGGACGCCCAATGGCGTACGCGAGCTGCACGGTGCAGCGGCTCGCGGCCCCGGCGGCGACCAGGTGTTTCGCGACCCACCGGGCCGCGTAGGCGGCTGATCGGTCCACCTTGGTGGGATCCTTGCCGGAAAAGGCGCCACCCCCGTGCGGGCAGCTGGCGCCGTAGGTGTCGACGATGATCTTGCGTCCGGTGAGGCCGGTATCGCCCTCGGGGCCGCCGATCTCGAAACGCCCCGCCGGGTTGACCAGGCAGCGCATGCCGGGCGCGCGCAGGTCCTCGGGAACGACGGGTTCGATCAGGTGGCGGATCACCGCCTCCTCGACCTCGGCGTCCGAAATCGAACCCTGGAGCTGGGTGGAGAGGACGACCGTTTCCACCGCCTCCGGCCGGTCGTCCCGGTAACGGATCGAGACCTGGGATTTTGCATCCGGCCGCAGCCAGTCGAATTCCCGCCGCTGCCGCAGATCGCGCTGGCGCCGCATCAGCCGATGCGCCAGCTGGATCGGGAGCGGCATGAGCTCCGGTGTTTCGTCGCAGGCATAGCCGAACATCAGTCCCTGGTCACCGGCCCCGAGAATGCCGCCGCCACGCTCGACACCCTTGGCGATCTGGACCGACTGGCCGTGGATGCGGATGAGCACCTCGCAACGGTCCGGATCGATGCCCGGAAATCCGCCGTGATAGCCGGTATCCCGCAGCAGCTGCCGAACCCGATGTTCGAGTTCTCCGCGGACGGTCTCCAGACCCCCGGTCCCGGCCAGACGGAATTCACCTGCCAGGACCACCAGCCCCGCGGTCAGCAGGCACTCGCAGGCCACCTTTGCATTCGGGTCGATCTCCAGGCACCGGTCCAGCACCGCATCGGAGATGCGATCGGCAAGCTTGTCCGGATGTCCGTCAGAGACGGACTCGGAGGTGAACAGCCAGGTTCGGGACATGGCGAAGTCTCTACGGTGAGCGTGCGCTGTTACTCGCCCGGGCGGACCGGGAACTCGATCCGTGCGTCGGCCCGCAGTTGCTCCATGTACGCGCGCAGCGCGCGGGCCTGGAGGATCTCCTCGACCAGGGGTCGGACATCCGCCAGCGGTGGCGCCTCGATGGCTCGTGTGTCGCTGAGCTGGATTACATGCCAGCCAAACTGGGTGGCAACGGGCTCGGGCGAGTGCTCGCCGGGCTCGAGCGCGGTGACGGCCTCGAAGAAGGCGGGGACCATTTGCCCGGCGGCGAACCACCCCAGGTCGCCACCCTCCGGCGCGGAACCGTCGATCGAGTGCGCCTGGGCCAGTTCGGCGAAATCGGCACCTGCATCGAGTTGCGCGATCAGGTCCGCGGCCAACTCGGGCTCCCGAACCAGGATGTGCCGGGCCCGATATTCGGTGGTCCCGTGAGCCGCGATCTGGGCATCGTACTCGGCCTGGATCTCGGCATCGGAGAAGCGCATGGCCTGGGTTCTGCGTTCGATCACCTGCGACGCCAGGAGGTTGGTCTCGACGTTCCGGAGGATGATCCGGGTTTCCTCTTCCTGGTCGATGCCCGCGGCGACGGCCTGCTGGCGCAGGAGCTCGAGGTTGATCAGTTCGTCCAGGAGGTCTTCGGTTCCGGCGATATCCACGGTCCCTTCGAGTCCAACATAGGTGAACAGATCGGTCCGGGTGATCGGCACACCGTTCACCAGCGCGAGCGTCTCCGCGTCGTCCGTGACAGGTGTTGCAACGACGGGGTCGCCACGGTCACATGCGGCGAGAAGCACGACCAGGCCGGCCAGCAGGGCCGAGGTGATGCGGATGTTCATGGAATTCTCCGGGACAGTGTGGGGCGGTGGGCGCCGCGTCGAGAGGAAAGGGGTGCGACCCCGGATCAGGGCAGCACGCGCTTGAAGGGCCGTACCAGCACTTCGCTGAACACGCCGGTGGTCACGTAGGGGTCGGCGTCGGCCCATGCCCGGGCCTCGTCCAGCGAGGGGAATTCGGCGACGATCAGGCTGCCGGTAAAACCGGCCGGACCCGGATCGGGGCTGTCCACCGCGGGCAGCGGCCCTGCCAGCAGCAGGCGCCCCGCATCGCGCAGTGCCTCCAGGCGCGACAGATGCTCCGGGCGGACCGCCATCCGCCGCTCGAGGCTGTCGGGTACGTCCGTTCCAACGATGATGTACAGCATGGCGAGTTCCCAGGGGTCGGATTGGGTTCAGGGATTCGGCAATCCCGGAGTATACAGGCTCCGGCGCCCTGTCTCGCTTTGTTGGGAGGCGAGCCGTCTCGGCGATCCACCCGCGGGGCAAGACCCGTCGCCCAGAGGGCTGGCCTCCCACAGCGCGATGCCCGCCCCCCTTGTGGGGGGGGCCGTCGCCCAGAGGGCTGGCCTCCCACAGCGCGATGCCCGCCCCCCTTGTGGGAGACCCGTCGCCCAGAGGGCTGGCCTCCCACAGTGCGATGCCCGCCCCCCTTGTGGGAGGCGAGCCCTCTCGGCGACCCGCCTGCTGGTATGATGTGTGGTTGTACGAACAATGGTGCCATGATGAGCGTCCTGTCCATCCATCCCGAAAAACCGCAGCCGCGGCTGTTGCAGCAGGCGATCGATCGGCTGTCGCAGGGTGCGGTGATCGTGCTGCCGACGGATGCCTGTTATGCAATCGCCTGCCAGATCGGCGACAAGACGGGTGCTGAGCGGATACGGCGGCTTCGCCAGGTGGACGAAGACCATCACCTGACGCTGCTGTGCCGGGATCTTTCCGAGCTGGGGCTCTACGCGAAGGTCGACAATTCCGCGTTCCGGCTGATGAAGGTGCTCACGCCTGGTCCGTATACCTTCATCCTGCCTGCGACGCGCGAAGTGCCACGGCGCCTGCAGCACCCGAAGCGGCGGACCATTGGCCTGCGGGTGCCGGACAGTCGCGTGGTCCAGGCCCTGCTGAAGGAACTCGGGTCTCCGCTGATGTCGTCCACCCTGCAGTTGCCCGGGGACGAGCACCCGCTCAGTGAGCCGTGGGAAATCGAAGAACGAACCGGACGCCTCGTGGATACGATCATCGACAGTGGCGCGGGTACCCTCGAGGCGACCACCGTGATCGACCTGACCGGCCCCGTACCGGAGGTGATCCGTCACGGACTCGGGCCGGTCGATTTTCTGGACTGACCCGGGGCCGGGGCGGCTTGCGGATGCCCGTATTTCGCGGTGCCCGTGAGTGCGGGGAACCCGGCGGGGTTGGGTATACTGCAGCGATGCAATCAACGAACCCGATCACTGCAGGGCACGGGGGGGAAGTTCCGGAGCGGCTCTGCCAGAACCGGTTGAATCCCGGACACGCCCGGCCGTCGCAGCCGAGGCCCGGACGCTCCGGGGGCACACCTTGCGCAAGTTTCTGATTCTCCTGCTGTTGCTTGTCGTGGCCGCCGCCGCGTGGCCGGTGTATGTGGGCATGCAGGTCGAGAACGCCCTCGAGCAGCCATTCACGGGCTATGTGGGCGAACTGCGTATCCAGCATGCGGTCACCACGTACGAGCGGGGCCGGTACAGCGCGCGCGCCACCAGCGTGCTGCATGTCCTGGGCGACGGGCTGGACTTCGAGGTCGAACTGGAGCACCGGATCGGCCACCGTCTGCTGGGCGCCGTGGTCCAGACCCGCAGCGCCGCCAGGCAACCACGGGGGCATATCCCTCCCGTGCTGGCTACGGCACTGGCGCAGGCCCGACCCCGAGCCGACAGCTGGCTGGGGCTGGGTGGCGGTATCAGCTCACGATTCTCCAGCCAGCCTGTGCGCATCCAGGGAGAGGAGCACGCCGTTGGTGATGCGGTTCCGTTCCGCCTCGAGCTTGGCGCGGGTCAGGGGGGGCTGGCGTATTCCCCCGAGCGGGTGGTCCTGAGCTTCGACACCGACCGCCTGGACGTCAGCGAAGGCGACCGGCGTCTGCTGCTCCGGCAGTTGTACTTCGGGCTGCTGGTGCACCCGGGTCCCGATGGCCGGTTCGGTCGGCTCCCGGACTACGACATCGGTCTCGGGTCAGGCTCGTTGTCGCTGACGCGGGGCGATCGGGAGCTGCTCGGTCTCGACTCCCTGCAGATGAGTTCCAACCAGAACTCGACGGCGAAACGTCTCGACAGCCTCTGGCGCCTGCGCGCGGAGGCGCTGCGCTCCGCGGGACTCGAACTCGAGACGCTGGATCTCAACCTGACTGCGCTGCGCTGGCACCGGCCGACGCTCCTGCGTTTCATGGAAGATCTGGAGGGCGTGCGCGCGATGTCCCTGGCCACCGACCTCCAGACAGGCTTACTGCTGGGCATGGTCATGGAGGGGCTGCAGCAGATGGTCGAACACGATCCGCTGCTGCAGGGGCACCTGCGACTGAACAGCCAGCCGGGCAAGCATGTGCGCGTGAACCTCGACCTGGGCCTGAAGGGGGACGCGGAGGGCTTCGCCGCACGCCCGCTGGAGGCGGTGGCGCTGGGTCTGGATCTCGAGATCGGGGTTGCGCTGATCGAGGAGCTGGCGGCGCTGATCGCGGGCGAGACCGATGGTGAGCCTCGCGAGGGAATGAGCCTTGAGGACTGGCTGGATCTCGCGGTGGCCGAGCAGTGGGTGCGGATCGACAACGAGACCCTCAGCAGCCTGTTGCGGATGGAGGACGGGCGTCTGCTGATCAACGGCCGGGACCAGACCGTGCTGCTGCTGGCACTGGTGTTCGGTCTCGCCCGCGGCATGTTTTAATGTCAGGCTATTTCGTTTGAACCAAAAAGGGCGTTTTTCGTGAGCAATCAGGGAACGAACCGGCGTGTGCTTTCCGGCATGCGGCCGACGGGACGGCTGCACCTCGGACACTATCACGGTGTGCTGAAGAACTGGCTGGAGCTTCAGCACAGCTACGAGTGCTTCTTCTTCGTTGCGGACTGGCATGCGCTGACCACCCACTACGAGTCACCGGGAGACCTCGGTCAGCACGTCACGGACATGGTGATCGACTGGTTGGCGGCTGGGGTGAGTCCCAGTGCGGCGACGATCTTCGTGCAGTCGAGGGTTCCCGAACACGCGGAACTGCACCTGCTGCTGTCGATGTTCACGCCGCTGGGCTGGCTGGAACGGGTGCCCAGCTACAAGGACCAGCAGGAGCAGCTGCGCGAGCGCGATCTTGCCACCTATGGCTTCCTTGGTTATCCGGTGCTGCAGAGCGCCGACATTCTCGCGTACCGGGCGGGACTGGTACCGGTTGGCGAGGATCAGGTCGCACACCTGGAGGTCACCCGGGAGATCGCGCGGCGGTTCAATCACCTCTACGGTCGGGAACCCGAGTTTGCCGAAAAGGCCGAAGCGGCCGTGGACAAGATGGGCAAGAAGATGGCCCGTCGCTACAGGGACCTGCGTCGGCGTTTCCAGGAGCAGGGCGAGGAAGAGGCGGTGGAAATCGCCCAGGCGCTGCTGGAGGGGCAGCAGAACATCTCGCTCGCGGACCGCGAGCGCCTGTTCGGCTATCTCGAGGGTGGCGGCAAGATCATCCTCCCTGAACCGCAGGCCATGCTGACCCCGACGGCCAAGATGCCCGGGCTCGACGGCCGAAAGATGTCCAAGAGTTACAACAACGCGATCGCCCTGCGTTCGGAGCCGGCTCAGGTCGACGCGCAGATCCGTACCATGCCGACCGATCCGGCCCGCGTGCGCCGCATCGATCCAGGTGATCCGGACAAGTGCCCGGTCTGGGGCCTGCACCAGGTCTACACGCCGGAATCCACCCGCGCGGAACTCGCGGTCGGCTGCCGGACCGCCGGCATCGGCTGTGTGGACTGCAAGCGCCCGCTGATCGAGGCCGTGCTGGCGGAACTCGCGCCGATCCAGGAACGGGCCCGGGAATATGCGTCTGATCCGGCATTGGTCAGGAGCATCGTCAACGAGGGTTCCGAGGCGGCACGGGAAGAGGCCCGGGAGACCCTGGAAGAGGTCCGCCGCGTGATGGGCCTGGACTATTTCCGATGATGAAGCGCCCGTGGCTTCTGCTCCTCGCGAATCGGCTGGCCTCGCCGACAACGGGCGGGTGTTGCCGGAGATGACCGAGGCTGAAGTCCTCGAAGAAGAACCGGCGACCGATGAGGTCGAATGGTCGTGTCGCGTGCACGGCAGCCCGCTCGGCGAGTTGCCGGCCGATCTCTACATTCCCCCCGATGCGCTGGAGGTCTTTCTCGAGTCCTTCGAGGGGCCGCTCGACCTGCTGCTGTACCTGATCCGGCGCCAGAACCTCGATATCCTCTCCATCCCGATTGCCGAGATCACCCGCCAGTACATGGCCTACATCGATGTGATGCAGGCGCTTCGCCTGGAGCTTGCCGGGGAATACCTGGTGATGGCGGCGCTGCTGGCGGAGATCAAGTCGCGCATGCTCCTGCCGCGGCCCCCTGCAGCGACGGACGAGGAAGACGACCCGCGCCTCGCGCTGATTCGGCAGTTGCAGGAATACGAGCGCTTCAAGGCGGCCGCCGAGCGCCTGGACGCGATGCCGCGGCTCGAGCGCGATGTCTTCCATGCGCACGCCGCGCGCGACGCCCTTCTGGCGCCGCCGGCGCCGGCTCCCGCGCTCGAAGAGCTGCTGGACGCGCTGGTCGGCGTGCTGCGGCGTGCGAGCCTGCGTGCCCATCACCAGATCAGTGCGGAGGCGCTCTCCGTGCGTGAACGCATGGCGCGGATCCTCGAGACGCTGGAACACGAGGTCTTCGTCGATTTCGTGAACCTGCTCACCGTGGAGGAAGGCCGCCCGGGTGTGGTCGTGGCCTTTCTCGCAGTGCTGGAGCTTAGCAAGGCTGGACTGCTCGAGTGGGGGCAGGGCGAGGCTTTCGGGCCGATCCAGGTCCGGCGTCGTGCGCCGGCCCCGATCGAGGAATGAGCGACGTGGACTTCACTGCGGTTGGGCTGGTTCAGCCTTGGGTCGAGCCCCCCGAGATCGAGCTGGTTCTCGAGGCCGTGCTGTTTGCCGCATCGGAGCCGGTGCCGATGAAAGACCTGCTGGCGGCCTGCGCATTCGGGGAAGAGGACGCTGCCGGTCGGCCCGAGGTCGAGGCGGCGTTGGCGCGGTTGTCCGCCCACTACCGCGACCGTTCGATCGAACTCGTGCGTTCGGCCGGAGGATACCGGTTCCGGGTGCGCCAGCAGTTTTCGACGCAGGTTCAGGCGGCACAGCCGGAACGTCCGCAGCGCCTGTCACGCGCGCTGCTCGAAACGCTTGCCATCATCGCCTACCGCCAGCCGGTGACCCGTGCGGAGATCGAGGATATCCGTGGCGTCGCCGTGAGCACCCAGATCATGCGGACGCTCACGGAGCGTGGCTGGGTGCACGTCGTGGGTCACAAGGAGGTTCCGGGGCGCCCCGGCCTCTATGCGACGACGCGTGTGTTTCTGGATGACCTCGGTCTCGGGCGGCTTGATGAACTGCCGCCGCTGGATGCGCTGCGGGAACTGGTCGACCTGCCCGGCGAGGACGTTGGGGGCCTGCCGCGGCGCGAAGGGGGCGACGAGGACCGGGATGCGGGCGATGAACCCTCATCCCGCGACTGACTGCCATCAGACACGCAGCCAGCCTTGACGAGGAAAATCTCCCTCCCCGCTC
>SKQM01000036.1 GCA_007119005.1 Thioalkalivibrio sp. | reverse complement strand
CGGTCCACCGGCTTCACCATCAGGTGCACGTCGATCGGCGCGGTCACGCCGTGCTTGCGCAGGGCCTCGCAGACCAGCGGGCCGATCGTCAGGTTGGGCACGTAATGGTTGTCCATCACGTCGAAATGGACGATGTCCGCGCCGGCACGCAGCACGTTGTCGACCTCCTCGCCAAGGCGGGCGAAGTCGGCGGAGAGGATGGACGGGGCAATCAGGTCGGGAAGGGCCATGGGAACCTCGCGGTCAGAGCCAGTGTCGCACCCGCGCCAGGGCAGCACGCAGGGTAGCCGCAAGACTTTACCGGAAGGCCCCGCGCGAGGCAAAAGCGGCACCGCGGATAGGCCAAAAGAAGGGGCCACCGCAAGCGTCGCTTACGGCGGCCCCTTCAGCCGTC
Organism: Thioalkalivibrio sp.; assembly: GCA_007119005.1. Taxonomy (GTDB): domain Bacteria; phylum Pseudomonadota; class Gammaproteobacteria; order Ectothiorhodospirales; family Ectothiorhodospiraceae; genus Thioalkalivibrio. The sequence continues at coordinate 2,698 of SKQM01000036.1, read as the reverse complement.
AACGGACTTCCAGACGGTTACGACTCGCGCGTCACTCCATTGAGGCCATGTAGGCAGCCAGATCGGCGATGTCCTGATCGCTCAGGTTCATCGCGTGCGGCATCATCATCATGCTGTTCGGACCGACCGCCTCACCGGCACGGTACTTCTGCATCACATCGACCAGATAGTCGACGTCCTTGCCAGCCACCTTCGGGAAGATCGCCTGGCCCTGCCCGGTCGGGCCGTGGCAGCCCATGCAGGTCGCGTATTTCGCCTTGCCGGCCTCGACGTCACCGGCATGCGCGACGCCGACCATTCCGGCAGCCATCACCACACTCGCGGCGACCAACATCAGTTTCTTCATTTCGTATCCTCCTTCAAGGATCTGCGGGTAAGACGTTTTTCTTTTCCTGGAACGATCACAGACTACGCCGGCAACCCTGAACGGAGGATTAACGGCCGTCCACATAGCGTGCATCCGAGTAGGTAGCCACCCACTCCGGCCGGAACATCACCAGACCGGTGATGATCATGCCGTTGAGCATCCCCTCGGGCAGCACCAACAACGGAGTGTATTGCAGATACTCCCTGAAGATAGACTCCCACGGTGCGTCCGTAAAGAGACCGAAGACCAGTGCGTTCCCACCCATCACCACCAGCACCGACAGCATCCCGCCAAAGAAGCCGACCACGTACAGGTAAATGAACATGTGCGGGGGCAGCCGCCGTTCGCTGAACCGGAGCAGACCCCAGGTCGCCAGTGCCGGCGCGACCCCGGTGAGCAGGATCTTCAGCGGCGCCAGCATGGGATCGACGATGCCCATGACCGCGAGCGCGGCCACCACCAGCGTCGTCATCACGATCGCCAGCTGCCAGCCGAAGACCAGCGTCACCACGACCACGCCGAGAAAGTGCATCGCCAGCCCGTCCACCGACGCGGCGCGCATGCTCCAGATCAGCACCAGCGCCAGTGTCGCCAGCACGAAGTGCTGCACGCGGCCCGGCACGAAGACCTCGTCCCAGGTCATGCCCCGGAACATCCAGACCAGCAGCAGCGTCAGCCCAACGGCCGAGACGAGTTGCAGCCACAGGGGAAACGCAACGTCGATGTGATGCATCTGCGTGGCTCGCTTGGGACCGGTCGGCGCAAACCGGTAAAAGCAGGGATCAGTCGCTTTCGCGCCGGGCAACCGCGACCGTGTAGTCCCGTCCCTGCTTCAGCTTATCGTAGTTGCCGAACACTTCCTTGAAGCCCTTCTCGATGAAGCGCCGCAGGCCGGTGATCGTTACGACATAGAGACGCCCCCCCGGGTTCAACTGGTCCCGGGCATCGAGCAGGTAGGTGTACAGCAGTTCGCGCCCCACCTTGGCCGGCAGGTTGGACGCGATCACGTCGAACCGCCGGTCGGCGATCTGGGCGAAGCCGTTGCTGAGCAGGCAGTCGACATTCGCCAGCCCGTTCAGCTCGGCATTGCGACGGCTGTACTCGACTGCGACGAAGTCCTTGTCGACCAGCGTGCAGTGCCCCTGACAGGCCTTGCGGGCGAAGGTCAGCCCGATCGGCCCGTAGCCGCAACCCAGATCGAGGCAACGGTCGGTGGGCTGGATCTCGGCATGGTCCAGCAGAAGCCGGGTGCCGTCGTCGATGCGTCGGGGCGAGAACAGGCCCCAGGTGGTCACGAATTCCAGCCGCTCGCCGGCCAGCACATCGGCGAAGCGGATGTCCGCCTTCAGCTCCCGCAGCAGCCGCCGCCTCTCCGCCGGGTTGCTCAGGTCCCGGCCCTCACCCATCAGCGACGCCCTCGGCTTCGCGAGAACGGAGCTCGGCCCACAGCGTCTCGGCGAGCCGGGCCGGCTGCGACGCATCCGTCTCTCCGGGAACGCCAAGGACGTTCACGTGCCCCATCTTCCGGCCCGGGCGGGCGGTGGGCTTGCCATACAGGTGCAGGCGGGCCCTGCCCCGGGACAGCAGCCGGGAAAAATCGGGTGTCGCGCCATCCTCGGGCCACAGATCCCCGAGCAGGTTCAGCATCGCGACCGGCGCGGTCAGCTCCGCCGGCACCAGCGCCAGCCCGCAGACCGCCCGGACCTGCTGCTCGAACTGGGACACGGTGACCGCATCGAGGGTGTAATGCCCCGAATTGTGCGGCCGCGGCGCGATCTCGTTCACCAACAGCTGTCCCGATTCGGCCAGAAAGAACTCCACCGCGAGTACGCCGCAGTACTCCAGACGCTCGGCGATGTGCTGCGCCACCGCCTCCGTCTGCGCGCGCACCTCGTCGGCGACGCGGGCCGGCACACGGCTCAGGTGCAGGATACCGCCCCGATGCGCGTTCTCGGCAACCGGGAAGCAACGACAGCGGCCGTCGGGCCCCCGCGCCAGCACCACCGAGAGCTCGCGTTGCAGTTCCACACGCTGTTCCAGCACACAGGGAACCTCGCCCAGTTGGCGGAAAGCACGGGCGACGCCCCCGGAGGCCGACACCGGGATCTGCCCCTTGCCGTCGTAGCCCAGCCGGGCCGTCTTCAGGATCGCCGGAAAGCTCCAGCCCGGCACGGCGGCACGCGCGGCGTCGATACCCTCGACCGGCAGCCAGGGAGCCACGGCAACGCCTGCGTCCTCCAGGAAGCGCTTCTCGACGATCCGGTCCTGGGCGACCGAAAGCGCCCCGGGGTCCGGCCTGAGCAGCACGCGCTCGGCCAGCCACTCGGCACT
>SKQM01000203.1 GCA_007119005.1 Thioalkalivibrio sp. | reverse complement strand
TCGGCGATCTGGCGCTGGGGAATGTCGCCCAGGGGGCTGGCCTCCCACAGCCCGGTATGCCCCCGGCCCTTGTGGGCGGCGAGCCCTCTCGGCGACCTGGCGCTGGGGAATGTCGCCCAGGGGGCTGGCCTCCCACAGCCCGGTATGCCCCCCGGCCCTTGTGGGAGGCGAGCCCCCTCGGCGACTTGGTGGTTTCAGACGATGCTCAGGCCATAGACCGCCAGCAGCGCCAGGATCAGCGCGAACAGCAGTGAGGCGTCGCGGCGCCAGAGGTGCACGCTGGCGCGGCCGATGCGGTGGTCGGCACGGCGGTAACGGTCCAGCGCCAGTGCCTGCAGGTGGCGGAACACGCGCTGGATCGCAGGGCCGGTGACCCCCAGCGCCTGACCCGCGCGCACGGCCAGACCCGGAAGCGGCGTCAGCAGCACGAGCACGTCGGCAGGCGGAATCGGCCATGGCCGCAGCCAGCGCCAGGCGATCACCGCCAGTACCAGCCCGATTGCCACCGGCCAGAACGCATCGAACAGGCCGCCGAGCGCCGCCCACCAGGAAGGCGAAATGCCCCAGATGGGCAGCAGGAATACTCCGAGCACCGTCGCCGCGGTGATCAGCGCCCATCCGTGCCAGGCCGCCGGGCGGGCATCATCGCGCCCGGCCTCCAGGCGCAGCAGCCAGAGATGGCGGGCCATCAGCGCGGTGGTGCCGATCGCTGCGATACCGAGCAGCAGCGGGAGGTTTGCCCATGTCTCCGGCAATGCATCGCCTGCGGTCAGCGCAGCCTTCAGTGTGGTTTTCGTCAGGAGGCCGCTGGGCATTAAGCCAGCCAGCCCCAGTGCGGGTATCCCGAGCCCGATCCAGAGCCACAAGACGGGCCGCCGGGTACGGTGTCGCACGACCTCGGTGCCCAGGAAGAGCGCGGCTTTCGCCAGCGCGTGGTGCAGCGCGAAGACGGTGATCGCGATCGCGAGCAGAGGCCCGAGTGCCGGGGCCGACAACCACGCTCCAATGGCGACCGTCGCCATCCCCATCTGGCTGATGCTGGAGTAGGCGAGCACGATGCGCGGCCGGTTCTGGTGCACGCCGATCAGCGCGCCGCCGAAGGCCGCGATCAGCCCGGTGGCAATCACGATCGTCCCCCAGTCGGCCAGCCCGGCCTGACCCAGCGGCAGGGTCACCAGCCAGCCGAGCAGCCCGGCCTTGATCATGGCGCCTGCGAGCGCCGCGGCCACCGGCACCGGCGCGGCGGCATAGGCGAGCGGCAGGCTGAAGTGCAGCAGCGGCAGTCCGGCCTTCACGCCGAAGCCCAGCCAAAGGCTGGCGATGATCAGGTCGCGCTCGGGTGCCGCGGCGATCGCCTCGGGGAGGTCCGCGAGCAGGGGCAGCAGGGGCGCTTCGGTGCCGCGTGCGGCGAGAATGAGCCCGATCAGGATAAGCGCCTCGCCGAGCACCGCCAGCACCAGGTACACGCGGCCTGCGCGCAGCGCGGCGGGGCTGCTGCTGTGCACGATCAGCCCGTAAGCCGCGAAGGTCATCAGCGCGAAGCTGGTGTAGAACAGCGCGACATCCAGCGCGAGGATCAGGCCGATGTTGCCCGCGAGCGTGAACAGCCAGAACACGCAGAACCGCTCGCAGTGGTCGTCCTCGCTCAGGTGCCCGCGGCCGTGGATGCCGGCCGCGAACCAGATCAGCGCGGTGAAGAACAGGAACACCTGCGTGGTTGGTGTCATCCCGATCTCGGCGCCGAACAGCAGCCAGCTGAGTTCTACGGTTTCGCCGGGTTTGCCGAACAGGGCCAGCAGCAGCGCCGGGATCGCCGCCCAGGGTGCGATCGGGCCGATATGCGGACGCAGCCGCGGGAAACTCCAGAGCAGGCCCAGCGCAAACGGCAAGCCGGGTGCGAGCAACAGCGTGACCGTGCCGACCACCGAGCTCACTGCAGGTACTCGCGGCTGACGATCAGGTCTGCCCAGTACAGCGGGCTGAACGGCATGCCGGCCAGCACCCCGGCCGCCAGTGCGAAAGCGGCGGTCGCCAGAGTCGGGATCAGCAACGAGCCCTGGGTCTCGAAACGCCCGAGCACCTTGCCCTCGCACCACAGGCGATCACGCTTGCGGAACCAGATTCGGTACAGGATTGGCAGGAAATACGCCGCGTTGAGCAGGCTGCTGAGGATCAATACCCCGAGCACCCAGTTCATCTGTGCCTCGAGCGCGCCGATCCCCAGGTACCACTTGCTGATGAACCCGGCCATCGGCGGGATGCCGATCATGCCGAACGCACCCAGCGTGAAGGCCACGCTGGTCGCAGGCATGCGCGCGCCCGCACCGTCCAGTTCGCTGATCTTGTGTACGCCCAGCGTCTCGGCGTAGTTCCCCGCGCAGAAGAACAGCGTGATTTTCATCAGGCCCTGGTGCAGCAGGTGCATCAGGCCGCCGATGGACCCGACCGGCCCAAACAGGCTGATGCCGAGCACGATGTACGAGACCTGGCTCACGGTGGAGAACGCCAGCCGTTTTTTCAGGTCGTCCTGGGCCAGTGCGCGCAGCGAGCCGTAGATGATGGTGATCGACGCAGCCACCGCGAGCGGGGCGAGCAGGCCCAGTGACTGGGCGAACTCGACTCCATACACGTCGTAAACGAGTCGGGCGATGCCAAAGGCGCCGGCCTTAACCACGGCCACCGCGTGCAGCAGCGCGCTGACCGGCGCCGGCGCGACCATCGCCATCGGCAGCCAGGCGTGCAGCGGGAACAGCGCGGCCTTCACGCCGAGCCCGATCACCATCATCAGGAAGATCCCGATCAGCAGCGGGTACAGCGACGGGTCCAGTCCCGACAGGCTGCCGCCGGGGACGAACTCGGTGTCGCCGACCAACACGTGCAGCGCCACCACGCCGAACAGCAGCAGCGCGCCGCCACCCAGCGTGTAGTACAGGTATACCTGCCCGGCGCGCAGCGACTCGCGCGTACCGCGATGCACCACCAGCGGGTAGGTGGACAGGGTCAGCAGTTCGTAGAACAGCAGGAAGGTGAACAGGTTGCCGGCCAGCGCGATCCCGACGGTACTGGCGACGCAGAGGCTGAAGAAGCCGAAGAAGCGGCTGCGGTTCGGGGCCTTTTCGAGGTAGCCGATCGCGTAGATGGTGGTGAACAGCCACAGCAGCGAGGACAGGCCGACGAACATGATGCCCAGCGCATCCGCGCGAAGAATGAAGTCCACGCCCTCGATGATCGTGAAGCGCAGCTCGTAGTCGACGTTTCTGTAGACGCCGAGGATGATCCACCCCACCAGCACCAGCTTCAGCACCGCTGCGGCCAGGTTGAACACGCTGCGCAGCATCACCCGCGATTCCGCGAGCAGGAAGATCACGCCGGACGCAACCAGGGAGGTCGCGAGCACGCCGAACAGGATCAGACCGTTCCAGTCCATCAGCCCATCCCCAGTACGCTGCCCATGCGCAGCCAGTGCAGCGGCAGGTGGGCGAACAGGCCGATGAGGATCGCGCTGGCTGCCAGCACCAGCGCGACCACGTCCAGCGTCAGTGGCGGCGTGACCGAACGGTCGATCTGCGGGCCCTCACGGAACGACATGCGGAAGACTTTGAAAATGTAGGCTGCGCTGAGCAGGCCGCCGAGGAACAGCACGATCAGCCACCACCACTGGCCGCTGAGGATCGCGCTGTGCAGCAGCAGCCACTTGGCCGTGAAGCCGCCGCTCGGCGGCAGGCCCATCAGGCTGACCCCGGCGAGCCCGAAGCTGAACAGGGACATCGGCCGGAACCGGCTGATTCCCACCAGGTGGCTGATCTGCGGGCTGCCGACGGCGAGAATCAGGTTGCCGGCGCTGAGGAACAGCGCGGCCTTTGCCAGCGCATGCGCGACCAGCATCATCAGCGTGCCGTCCCAGGCCAGGCGTGCGGCCTCGGGGCTGGTGTTGGTGACCAGCGGGAAGAACAGGAACAGGTAGCCGATCTGGGCCACCGTGGAATAGGCGACCAGCTGCTTGAGGTGATGCTGACGCCAGGCCATCCAGCCGCCGTAGAACACGGCACCCGCGCCGAGCACGCCCAGCAGTTGGGCAGTGAGCTCCGGCGTGACTTCGGGCCCCAGTACCAGCCAAAGCCGCAGCAGGATGTAGAACGAGGCCTTGATCACCAGCGCCGAGAGCAGCGCGCTCACCGGCGTCAGCGCGCCGCCGTGGGCCGGTGGCAGCCACGCGTGCAGGGGGAACAGAGCCGTCTTCAGCAGCAGGCCGAGGATGATCAGCGCGAGCGCCACCTGGGTGGTCGCGTTGTTCGTGGCGGCCTCGTGCAGGCCCGCCATCGACAGCGTGCCGTAGGCGGCGTAGAGCAGCGCCACGCCGAGCAGGTAGGCCAGCGAGCCGAGCAGGGCCGCGAGCAGGTAGCGCATCGCGGCGGCCAGGGCCTGGGGTGTCGCCCGCAACGCGACCATGCCCACCGCGGCCAGCCCCATCACTTCGAGGCCGACATAGAGGTTGAAGATGTCTTCAGCGAGCCAGATGCCATTCATCCCGGCCCAGAGGAACCACAGCAGCGGCCAGAAGAAGCTGCTCGCGGGAGGGTGGTCGCGCAGGTAGACCCGCGCGTACAGCGCGCAGAGAGTGGCGACCAGCGTGGTCATCAGGATCATGCCCACGGCGAGCCCGTCGACCACCAGGTTGATGCCCAGTGGCGCGATCCAGTCCCCCAGCCTGTACACCTGAGGGCCCGCCGTCGCCAGGCCAGCGAGCACATCCAGGCTGGCCGCCGCCAGCAGCGGCAGTCCGACGAAGATCAGGCGTGGCCGCCAGGCCGGCACCACGAGCAGGCTGAGGATTCCCAGTGCCAGTGGCAGCGCGAACAGCAGCGGGACGGACCACAGGCCGATCACGTGTCCTCCGGCAGATCGGTGCGCCCGCTTGCGCGGTACCAGCGTCGGAACACCACCAGCGCAAGCGCGGTGGAGGCCACCGCGACGACGATGCCGGTGATCACCAGTGCATGCGGTACCGGGTCCACCCCGCGCCCTTCCTGGGCCAGCCCGACCAACACGAGGAATGACCCGCTGCCCATGATGTTGAACGCCAGCAGGCGGCGCAGCAGGTGCCGGTGGGCGATGAAACCGAACAGCCCCAGGCCGAACAGCAGCACGCCGGACCAGGCGAATACCAGTGATCCGCTCACAGGTTCCGGTCCTCCTGCGGGCGGGCGTCGTCCGGATCGTCGGCGTAGGGCGGGGTCAGCCGGAACAGGCTGAGCAGCGTCAGGCCGATGGAGAGGGTCAGCGTGAGTTCGATCACCAGGATCAGCGTGCCCGCGTGTGCGGCCGGGTAGGTCAGGAAGGGGACGCCGGGCAGCATCACCAGCAGCCCGATGCCGAGGAAGGTCAGCAGTCCCAGCGCGAGGCCCGCGCGCATCAGCAGGGCGTTGTCCAGCCAGTTCGTGGTGACTCCGGCCAGGCGCAGCAGCACGCCCGCCGCGGCCAGCACCGAGCCGGCCTGGAATGCCCCGCCGGGCTGGTAGGAACCCGCCCAGAGCAGGAAGCCGGCGACGACGAGGATCAGTGGCAGCAGCCAGGCCATCACTGCCCGCAGCAACGGGTTGTCCAGGCCCATCTGTTCCGGCTGGTCGGGCTGGGCCTCGCGCAGCGCGAGCGCCACCACCACGGCCACCAGCAGCACCGCGATCTCGAGCAGCGTGTCGTAGCTGCGGAAGTTCAGCAGCACCGCGGTAATCGGGTGCTCGACGCCGCTCTCGGGCATCGCCGAGGCGACCCGCTCCGGCAGGTTCTCTACGGGCATCGGGCGCTCCAGCACGGCCCAGCCCAGAGCGACGGTGACGCCCAGGCAGAGCAGTCCCGCGAGAACGATGCGCAGGATCACGTCGGGTCGTCCGGGTTATCGACGCGGCTTCCGAACGGGCGCCGCAGGTAGCCCAGGGTGTCCAGCAGCAACACACCGGTGAGGCCGGCGCCGATCGCCGCCTCGGCCAGCGCGATGTCCGGTGCGTGCAGGCGCACCCACGCGATGGACATCAACAGACCAAAGACGATGAACATGATCACCGCGCGAAACATGTCCCGGGCGATCAGGGCGAGCCCCGCGGTCACGCAGATCGTGAAGCCCAGCAGAAGGTCGAGCCAGGGCATCAGCCGTTCTCCCAGTTGCGGGCCTTCCATGGCCGTACGCCCCGGCGCCGCGCGGCCCTTGCCACCAGGTAGCCCGCGGTCGCGCTGGCGATCAGTGCCAGCCCCCAGACCAGCAGCAGTTTCAGGGCCACCGGCACGGAATCGGCACCGAGCAGCAGGCCGAAGACGATCAGGCCGAGTCCGAGGTTGTCGGCCTTGGTGAGCGCGTGGATGCGGGTGTAGACATCCGGAAAGCGCAGGATGCCCAGGGTGCCGACCAGGAAGAAGCCGACCCCCGCGAGCAGCAGCAGCGCCTGCAGCAGTTCGATCAGAATCATTCGCGGGGGTCCTCCTCGGTCGCGTCCTGCGATTCCCGCCGCCAGACCCGGGCGACGAAAGCGAGCACCGCCATCACCGCCAGCAATGCCAGCACCAGCGCGACATCGCGCAGCGCGGCCAACTGCTGCAGTTCCGCGAGCACCAGCAGCAGGCCGACGCCGGTGGTGCCGAACAGCTGGGCGGCGAGCATGCGGTCGGCGATGGTCGGACCGCGCCAGATCCGGATCAGCCCCAGTGCCAGGGTCACCAGCAGCAGCAGCGCAACGGTTTCGAGCAGCCAGGTCATGACGGGTGACCGTGCTCGGTTGCGCGCATTTCCACCCTGAACAGTCTTGCCAGTTGCTCCTCGGTCTCGCGCACGCTGCCCGCGACGTCGAGCCGTGAGTCCAGGCAGTGCACTTCGAGGATGCGGCCCCGGTGCAGCCGCACGCTCAGTGTTCCCGGCAGCAGGCTGATGGTCAGCATCAGCCACCAGGTTGGCGCGCCAGGCGGCAGGGCCATCGGGATACGCAGGATCTCGGGATGCAATGGCAACGCCGGGCTCAGGGTGCGTTTGGCCACATCCCAGCCGGCCAGCAGCGACTGCCAAAGGAAGAAGGCGGCGAAACCCGGGATGCGTTGCGGGCGCAGCAGAAAGTGGCCCGGGGGCGTCAGCCACAGGCTTACCGCCGCGGCGATGATCGCCAGCGGGAGGCCGAACCACCAGTCACTGCTGCTGCCACTGAGGATCCACCAGGCAGCGAGCAGGATTCCGAGCCGCAGAAGGTAGGCGCTGACCCGGGACGAGCGGTGCATGGCATGCCTTTGCTCTGTCATCGCGCTCCATCGTGCATGGACGCGACCGATTATCCAACAGTTTGGGGATGCGGGCCTAGCCGCGAATCCCCCCGTCCGATGCGGTGGATCATAAAGCGGGCAGGATCGCTGGCACAGAATCGGGTCTTCAAGTCCCAAAAAATCAACCGCCTACCCAGGAGTACTCCATGCGCACCGCGATCATCGGCGCCGGCATCAGTGGATTGACGACGGCTTTTTACCTCCAGAAGGCCCGTTCCGATCGAGAAATTCATATGTTTGACGTCGAACCGATCCCCGGTGGCACCATGCGGACGGACACTCTCAGCGGATTCCACTTCGAGGCGGGAGGCAATGGATTCCTGACCAGCAAGCCCGACAGCCTGCAGCTGGTGAAGGATTCCGGGGCGGAGGATCTGCTGCTGCCCAGCTCGGACGCGGCGCGCAAGCGCTACATCTACACCGATCGGCTGCACCGGCTGCCCGAGGCGCCACTGCCTTTCCTGGGTACGCGCCTGATCGGGATGCGGGCCAAGCTCCGGCTGGCGGGCGAATTCTTCGTTCCGAAGCGGCGCGAGCAGGGTGAAGAGACCCTGCAGGCCTTCGGCTACCGGCGGATCGGCAAGGAATTCACCGACGTGTTCCTGGATGCGATGACCGCCGGGATCTACGCAACCACCCCGGACAAGGTCTCGGTGAATGCCGCCTTCCCGCTGGTGGTACGCCTGGAGCAGGAACATGGTGGGCTGTTCAAGGGCATGATCGCGCGGCGCAAGAAGGAGGCGGGCCCGGGCGGGATCCTGATGAGCTTCAAGGGCGGTGTCGGGAGTTTCATCGCGCACCTGCAGCGGATCATCCCTGCCGAATGGCACGTCGGCACGCCGGTGACCGAGGTGCGGCGCGAGGACGGGGGTTACCGTGTGCGCGCGGGCGACTACGAAGGCGTCTTCGACCAGGTGGTGATCAGCACCCAGGCGCACGCGGCCGCCGCGATGCTCAAGGGGCTGGACGCCGAACTGGCCGGGCGCCTGGCCGACATCGAATATTCACCCGTCGCGGTGGTCGGACTGGGCTGGAAACAGCTGGACCACCCGCTGGACGGGTTCGGGCTGCTGACCACCACCAGCGCGAAGCTACCGGTGCTCGGCGTGCTCTGGGACAGCAGCATTTTCCCGGACCGTGCGCCCGAGGGCGCGAAGAGCGTGCGCGTGATGATCGGCGGACAGCGCAATCCCGAACTGGTGCAGCAGGACGAAGCCGGGCTGATCCGGACCGCGCGCGAGGGTGTGCGCATTACGATGGACGTGGAGCAGCTGCCGGATGTGACCTTCGTGCAGCGCTGGGACAACGGGATTCCGTCCTATCGGGTCGGGCACATCGCGGCGGTGGACGCGATCTTCGATCATCTCGAGCGCTACCCGGGCCTGCATCTCGGCGGCAACGCCTACCGCGGGATCGCGATGAACGATTGCGTGCGCAATGGGCGCGAACTGGCGGAGAAGCTGGCGCAGGCACCGGCCTGACGCCGAAGGTCGCCGAGAGGGCTCGCCTCCCACAAGGGCCTGGCCCTGCCTGTAGGAGGCCAGCCCGCTGGGCGACGGTCGGGAATGCCCCGAGGCCGAAGGTCGCCGAGAGGGCTCGCCTCCCACAAGGGCCTGGCTCTGCCTGTGGGAGGCCAGCCCCCTGGGCGACGGTCTGGAATGCCCCGAGGCCGAAGGTCGCCGAGAGGGCTCGCCTCCCACAAGGGCCTGGCCCTGCCTGTGGGAGGCCAGCCCCCTGGGCGACGGTCGGGAATGCCCCGAGGCTGAAGGTCGCCGAGAGGGCTCGCCTCCCACAAGGGTCTGGCTCTGCCTGTGGGAGGCCAGCCCCCTGGGCGACGGTCGGGAATGCCTCGAGGCGTGCGGCGGCGCCTTCAGCGCTGGCAGCGGGGGCAGTAGGTGCTGGCCCGGTTGCCGATGCGGCGGTTGCGAATGAGTGTTCCGCAGGAAAGGCAGGGCTGTCCCTCGCGGCCGTACACGCGCAGCTGCTGGCGGAAGTAGCCGTGGGTGCCGTCCTCGCGCACGAAGTCGCGCAGCGTGGTGCCGCCCTGGGTGATCGCGTCGGTGAGCACCGTGCGGATCCGGCTGACGAGAAGCTGGTATTCGCGCCGGCTCACCCGTCCGGCCGCCCTGCCTGGCCGGATCCCCGCAAGAAACAGCGCTTCGCTCGCGTAGATGTTTCCGACGCCGACGACCACCTGTTGGTCCATCACGAAGGCCTTGATCGCTGCGCGGCGGCCGCGGCTCAGTCGGTGCAGGTAGCCGCCGTCGAAATCTTCCGAGAGCGGTTCGGGTCCGAGTGCTGAAAGCAGGGGATGCACGGCCGGTGCGTCCGGCAGCGGCAGGCAGCAGCCGAAGCGGCGCGGGTCGTGCAGGCGGATCTCGAAGCCGTCGTCCAGGTGGAACACGAGGTGATCGTGCGGTTTCAATGGCGTGCCGGGCGCGCAGCGGCGCAGGCTCCCCGACATGCCCAGGTGCAGCAGCAGCGAGGGGCCGTCGGTCTCCAGCAGCAGATACTTGGCGCGCCGGGTCAGTCCCTGGATGCGCCTTCCGGCGACCAGCGCTGGGAGTTCGGGCGGCACCGGCCAGCGCAGCCGCGGGTCGCGCAGTTCCAGCGTGCGGATCCGCCGCCTCAGCAGGTGCGGCTCCAGGCCGCGCCGCGTGGTCTCGACCTCAGGCAGTTCGGGCATGCACGCCCTCGATCTCCACCAGCAACTCACGCCGGCACACGTCGCCTCTCACCCAGTGCAGCGCAGGGAGTTGCCGGTAGTGCTCGGCGAGGATCGCGGCCACGAGCGGCTGGTCTTCCGGGCGGCGAAGGTAGACGCGCAGCCAGGCGGGCGGTGGCAGGTCGTCGCCGGCGGTGGCGTGGAGCGCGTCCAGGTTGGCCAGGATTTCGCGGGTCTGGGCCGCACAGTCGCCAATGTGGCGGCTCTCGTGGCCGATGATGCTCGCGGTCCCGGAGAGCAGCAGTTGCGGACCGATGCCGGTCTCGATCCGGGTGGCGCGCGCGAAGGCGGGGCTCTCCGGGCTGTACTGTTCCGGATAGCGCCAGGCGCTGGTCTGCCGCGGGTTCTCCACCGCGTGCGCGGGTTCGCGCGCGGCGATCAGGTAGACGAACAGCCCCGGCGCCCCGGTGCCGATCGCGGTGGCCGCGGGCATGGCGTGCTCGGGCATCTCCATTTCGTCCAGCGCCCGGGCCCGGCCGATACAGAAGGACTGGTACCGTTCCAGCCCGCACTCGTCGCCGTGGATGCGGCTGAAGTAATTCCAGATCCGGATCGGGTACGGGAATCCCCGCGCGCGGATCGCCTGGAAGAGGTCGAGGTAGGCCTGCTGGGTGTGATCCGCCAACGGGTCGTCCGGGCGATGCCAGGCGGCGAACAGCAGGTCGGCGTGCTCGAGCAGGTGGACATCGCCTTCACGTGTGGCCAGGCCGGGTCCGTCGGCGCGCCATTCTTCGACGACTCGATCGCCGGCAACGGTTTGCAGGCCGGGCGATACCACCAGGCAGTGGCCGTTCAGTTCCACCCCCGGAGGGGCGTCGGCACGGACGTGCAAGCAGGCGCCGGGGGTGGCCTCGAAAGGCCCTTCCGGCAACAGTCGGGTTCTCAGTGGCAGCGCCATGTTCGATCGTGGCCCGGCCCGTGCGGGGCAATGGGTTGGGTGCGGTCTGCCGGGTGCGTTCTGCGGCTGACATCGCTGGACCGCAAGCATAGGCTTTTGCAGCGCGCAGGCGAAGTACCGGGCGCGGTTTCGGGTGGATCCCCGGCCGGATCGAGTCGTCGGCTCAGGATCGACGGGGGAGGGTCCGGCCATTCGAGGGAGTCGGACTCGGTGGTGCCGGGTACCTTGGCTTGGCGCATTGCTGTGGTGAATCGACCTGTTGCGCCGGTGATCTGGGACGCGGGCGGCCGGTGTGCGAGGATGGCGTGGACGTGGAGTGTCGCCCCGTGGGCGACGTTGGAACGGGAAGAGGACACGGCATGGACTCTATCGAGGCACCCTTCGGCGAGGTCATCGAACTGCGCCAGATCATTCATGATTCCGGTGTGCCGCTGTTGCGGGTTCTGGTCCGCGACGGCGGCCGTTATACGAAGCTCGAGCTCGATCCCGCGACCGCGCATCGGTGGGGGGAGACGATGGTGCGCTGGGCGCGGACGGTTGCGGAGCAGGCGGAGGCGACCGGTGCAGGGACGGGGACAGATTTATAAATC
>SKQM01000187.1 GCA_007119005.1 Thioalkalivibrio sp. | reverse complement strand
TGGCTGTGGGAGGCCAGCCCTCTGGGCGACGGTCTTGGGGGCGGCGAGTCGCCGAGAGGGCTCGCCTCCCACAAGATGCCCCTGTCCGGTCCGTGGGGGGCCCGACAGGCGTTCAGCTTGCGGATTGGCGCGGGGCGTCCCCGAAGCGTGCCTCGAGGTAGCGGATGATGTCGGCGGACTCGTACATCCACTCGACGCGGCCGTCCGGATGCGGGATGCGCAGGCAGGGTACCTGCGGCTTGCCGCCGCCCTCGATCAGGGCATCGCGGTTTTCTCGGTCGGACTGGGCGTCGCGCAGTTCGATGTTCAGCGCCAGGCGCTGCATCGCCCGGCGCACCTTCACGCAGAAGGGGCACGCGGCGAACTGGTAGAGCGCGAGTTCGCTGGTTTCGGCGTCGACTCTGGCCTGATCGGCGGGGTCGCGTTCCATGCTCTTCGGTGTCGTCAACTTGTCTCCCAGTAGCACGAAGGGCGTCAGGATCACGCGCAGCGTGCGGAAGAAGTAACGGATAAGGGTTCGCATGGCGGCCAAGGATGCCACGTCATGCCCCTGTCATCCAGTCGTCGCGAGACGGTTGCAGGCGCGGGCTCGAGCGGTACGCCGCCCGGGTCCGCGCCCGCAGCGCCAGTCACTGCGTCAGGCTGGCCAGCTGGCTCGGCTCGCAATTCAGGTAAGCCGAGGAGGCAAGCCACTCCGGATCGGGGTAGTAGGAGAACATGAACTGCCCGTCCTTGAGGCTGTCCACGACCAGTTCCGCGACCTCGGGACGCACGGCCGGGCAACCCTGGCTGCGCCCGATGCGCCCCTGACGCTCGATCCAGGAAGGGTCCACGTAATCCGCAGCGTGGATCACGATCGCGCGGTCACGCGCGCGGTCGTTCACACCGGGCTCGAGACCATCCATGCGCAGCGAGTAGCCGTGGCGCCCGAAATAGCTCTCCTGTGTGCGGAAGAGCCCGAGGCTGGATTGGTAGCTGCCGACGATATTGGAGAATCGGTTCGCATAATTGTCGCCCGAGTTCTGACCGTGGGCGACGAAATCCTCGAGCAGCAACTGTTTTTCCTGCAGATCGAAGATCCACAGACGGCGTTCCGAGGACGGCAGCGAAAAATCGATCACCGCGAGCCGGCCGGCGGGTTCCATGCCGTTGTTCACCGCGCACTTCATCGCGGCGACGGCCTTCTTCAGCACTTGCGGCGCGAGCGCCGGAGCTTCGCCGGACAATGAGCGAACCAGCTTCTGGACGGTGGGGTTATCCGACGCAAGCGCCGGGGTGGAAAGGATGCCCGTGCTCAACAGGGCCAGCATCAGTTTGCGAAACTTGTTCATCACCCGCTTGAATTCTCCCAATAAACCTTTTCGGATAGGAAACGGCGCCCCTTGGTCGGCTTGCCCGGTTGCATCGCCGTATCAATACGTTGAACGCGCGCAGGCCGGACGCGGTCCACCGATCATGAAGGCAAAAATCGGCAGGCGCTGGATGTAACTTGAGAGGTCGCCGAGCACAAAAAATCGTCGGCAGTCTAACATCTCGGGGACGGGAGAAAAAACAAGTTGAGCGGGATCAGGTTCAAGCTTCTTCGGTTCATCGTGCTGTTGGCCGCCGTTTGGCTGCCACTGGGCGGATTGGCTGCTGAACCCGCGCAGTACATCGAGGCGGCGCTGAAGCAGCAGGTACGCGATGCCCGGGAAGTGGGTGGGCGGCAGGAGCGTGCGAACTCGAACGAGGCTCTGCAGTGGTTTTACGCCGCGCGCGGATACGCCCCGGCCTGGAGCTGGGCAGACCGTCTCGAGCAACTGGTCGCGGCCCTCGCGGGTCTCGAAAAGGACGGACTCGACCCGGAGCTCTACGGGCTGTCCGAGCTTCGGCGGAAGGTGGCCGAGGCGAATTCGAGTCCGGCCGGAATCGCGTGTACCGATGTGCTGGCCACCAATGCCTACCTGACCGCAATGCTGCATCTGGCGCTGGGACGCCTGGACCCGTCCGAGGTTGAGCCGATCTGGCAGCTCACAGACCCGGTGGCCATGGAGGCACAGCGTCAGCGCGTGATCGTGCTTGCGACAGCCATGATGGACGACATCCCGGGCGCCTTCGACCGGGTGCGCCCGTCCACACCGCAGTACCGGGGGCTGCGCGAAGCCTATATCGAGCTGTTGCGTCGGCCGCCTGCGGAGGATCGGCCGATGGTGCCCCAGGGCCCGCTGTTGCGCGCAGGGGATCGCGATCCCCGAGTGCCCCTGTTACGGGAGCGGCTGCTCGAAGGTGACGTTGACGGATCGCTTCAGGCTTCAGACAGCCAGCTCTACGCTGAGGAGTTGGTCGCGGCCGTGGTGGCCTTTCAGCGTGCCCACGGTCTCGCGCCTGACGGCATCGTGGGGCCGGAGACATTGGCGGCGATGAACAGGCCCGTCCCGTCGATGCTGGAGCAGATCCGGGTCAATCTCGAACGGATGCGCTGGCTGGCGCGGGAGCCGATTGCGACCGGCGTGTTGGTCGATATCGCCGGCGCCGAGATCCGTTACATCAGGGACGGTGAGACGGTCTGGAGCGCCCGTACGCAGATCGGGCGTCCTTCACGGCAGACTCCGCGCCTGAAGTCGGAGGTCACGCATCTGACATTCAACCCCTCATGGACCGTGCCCCCGACCATCCTGCGCCAGGATGTGTTGCCGCAGGTCCGCAGAGACATCGGGTATCTGGCAGAGAACCGGATGCAGGTACTGGACTACCGGGGGAACCGGCTCGATCCGGAAGAGATCGACTGGACTGACCCGAGCGGGATCCTCTTGCGGCAGGATCCCGGGCCGCATAATGCGCTGGGCCGTGTGGCGGTCCGCTTCCCCAATCCCTTTCATGTGTACCTGCACGACACGCCCAGCCAGCGGATCTTCGAACGGCCCCACCGGCAGGTGAGTTCGGGATGCGTGCGGGTGGAGCGGCCGATGGAACTCGTCGATCTGTTGATCGAGGACGGCAGCGACGCCGGCCCGGAGCGCGCGGCTGAACTCGTCGCCGAGGGTAAGACCAGCAATTTCTATCTCACGCGCCCGATTCCGATCCTGGTTGGCTACTGGAAGGCCGACGTGACCGACGCTGG
>SKQM01000033.1 GCA_007119005.1 Thioalkalivibrio sp. | reverse complement strand
TCCCGTCGGACGTCATGGATCGCCGCGTCGGCGACGAGACGGTGATTCTCAACCTCGCCTCGGGCACCTACTTCGGCCTGGATCCGGTGGGCGCGCGCATGTGGGAGCTGATGAGCGCCGGCCACAGCCTGGCCGAGATCCGCGACCGGCTGCTCGAGGAGTACGAAGTCGAGGCCGAGCGGCTCGAGCAGGATCTGCTCAAGCTGGTGGGCGAACTGCAGGCGCAGGGCCTGATCCAGCTCAACGACGACTAGCCGCCGGCTAAACCGCTGCCGCGCTCGCTTCCTGCACGCGGCCGCCGACCATTTTCACCACCCGGTCCGCCAGGGCCAGGCTGGCCGGGCGATGGGTGATCACGATCACCGTGCGGCTGGCCAGCACCTCGCGACACTCCTCCAGAAACGCCAGCTCGCCCGAGGGATCGAACATCGAAGTCGCCTCGTCCAGCACCAGGATGGGCGGGTCCTTGAGCAGCGCCCGAGCCAGCGACAGGCGCTGGCGCTGGCCGCCGGACAGGCGAATCCCCTGATCGCCGATCACCGTGTCATAGCCGTTCGGCAGGCGGCAGATGAAGTCATGCGCCTGGGCCGCGCGCGCGGCCTGTTCGATCGCGTCCGGATCCGCCCCGGGTGCGCCGTAGGCGATGTTCTCGCGCACGCTGCCGTTCAGCAGCAGCACGTTCTGGGCCACCAAGCCGATATGGCGACGCAGGCTGACGATGCGCACGCTTTGGATGTCGGTACCATCGATCAGGATGCGGCCGGCAGCCGGGTCGGCAAAGCGCATCAGCAGGTGGATCAGCGTGCTCTTGCCCGAGCCGTTCTCGCCGGTGATGGCCACGGTCTCGCCGGCGCGGATGTGCAGATCCAGCTTGTCCAGCACCCGCGGCCCGGTGGGGTAGGCAAAGCTCACCCCCTCGAAGCGGATCGCGCCGGAGACCGGGCCCAGCTCGCCCGCGCCGTGGTCGTCCGGCTCGGGCGCGGCGGCGAAGGCCTCGATCAGGCGCTCGGCGGCCCCGCGCGCGGTCTGCACGCTGCCGTACACGCCGGCCAGGCCGCTGATCGGCCGGGTCATCAGCATCGCGTAGAGCAGTACGGCGATCAGATCCTCGGGCTGCAGCCGCCCTACTTCGAGCTGCACCGCGGCCAGAAACAGCAGCGCCAGCAGGCCCAACCCGGCAAAAAGCTGCACGGCCGGCGAAAGCACGGATTCCACCAGGAGCTGGCGCTTGGCGATGCGCATCAGGCTCCGATTGCTCTCCTCGAACCGATCCGACTCCAGCCGCTCGCGCGTGAACGACTTGATCGCCGGCAGCATGCCGATGTTCTCTTCCAGGGTCGCGAACATGCGCGCGTGCTCGCGGATCCACTGCGAAGACAGCGGCCGCAGGCGCCGCCCGATGAGCTTCATGGCCAGGAAGAACAGCGGCACCAGCACCAGCGCCAGCAGGGCGATTTCGGGGCTGATGCGAAACATCAGCACGAACGCGCCGAAGAAGGTGACCAGCAGCGGCAGCAGACCGACCAGGGTGCTGGTCACGAAGTTGCTGATGCGCTCGGCATCGTTACCCAGCAGCGCCAGCACCTCGCCGCGCCGGCGCTGGTGGAAATAGTCCAGCGGCAGCGACTGCAGATGGTCGTACAGGCGCGTGCGCAGGCCGGCCAGCATGGTCTCGCCGGTGCTGCCGAGCAAGTATCGGTTGCCGAAGCTCAACACCCCCTGCGCGGCCAGCAGAAACGCCCAGAGCACCATCAGCGCGATGAGATCGGCGCGCAGTGAATCCGCCCCGTCCAGCACCAGGCCGGCGAAACGGCTCGCGAGCCACGGGTGCGCCAGCGCGATCGCGCTCTCGGCCACCATCAGCACCACGGCCAGCACCAGCACGGCCCGGTGGGGGGTGACGTGGCCGAGGAGGCGGAGGAAGGGGGATGATTTCAGCATGGGCTTGCAGCGAACCGCCGCTTCACGCGCTAACGCGGTCGCCCGATCAGGTCCCGAATCCGCACCGTCGCGAATCGCCACCCGCTGGCGGCACCCTGGCGGAAACCATCGATCAGCGCCGGGGCCAGCAGCAGACGCCGCAGCCATCCGGGCAACCCGGGCCGGCGCTGGAGCGGAAACCGGTCCCGCGTCACCCAGAGCCCGAGCCACCAACGCCGCAGCACCGATGGCCGAATCCGCTGCAACACGTCTTCGGAAATCGGCGCCCCGAAAATCTTCGTTGCCGCAGAGAGCCACACCCATGCCGCCGCGGAACAACCCGCCTCCCTCGCAAGGCGTTCGAACATCTCCCACTGGATCGGACGCCGCGCCACCAACAGCGCAACATCACGCACGTGCTTGGGCTCAATGAGCCGAAACTGGCTCTTGGCCGCATGAATGACGAGATGCAGCAGCAGATCCTCGGGCGATAGGCCACGCGCGGTAACCTGTCCGAACAGAAAGGGTTCCGCTCGCGAGAACAAAGCCTCGGTATCGAGCGGATACTGCCCGTGCGGCGCGAGCGCCCGATGGACATCGACCAACCATCCATGCGGTGAAATCACATTCCGGTCATTTCCGAAAGCCCGGGTTGCCGAACGTCGAGACATCGGCGCGCTGAAGCGAAAACCGCCGGCGATTAACGCTGCCAAAGCCTCCTCGAACTGCCGGGCCCGTACTAGCACGTCCAGATCGCAATACGCCCGCTGCGAAGGGTCGTCATAGACCGTCGCCCCGAGATGCGGCCCTTTCAGCACGAGATGATCCACGCCACGATCGGCCAGAATACGCGCCAAATCCCGATACGCCGCTTCCGCCAGCAACTGCTCGCCAAGCACCTGCGCCGTCGGTGACATCGCCACCCGATCCGCGAGAGTCTCCGTCGTTACACCATCCTTGACTGAAAGACTATTCAAGCGACTTTCGGTCGTGCGGGGCCAGACGGATGCGAGTGTTCTTGAGATCGCAAAGACCTCATCGCGAGCGTTTGCGCCCTCAAACCCACCCTTGCACCCGATAGAACCAATACCCTACGTACTCGTGGACCGCGGCTGTGCTCTCTCCCAGCGCCGTCGCACTCGGCAGAACGCGACGCAGGCCTCTGGGTGGATTCTCGCCAACACGGAAATCGGTCGCGACCG
>SKQM01000048.1 GCA_007119005.1 Thioalkalivibrio sp. | reverse complement strand
TGAGCACGTCGCGCGAGGTCCCGAAATACATCACGGTCGCGCGTTCGAAGCCGTTGTCGGCCAGTTGCTCACGGATCGGGTCCAGTTCCACCGCCTGCGGATACCCGACCTCGACCAGCGTACCGCCGGTGAAGTCGATGCCGAAGTTCAGGCCGCGGGTCGCGAGCAGAACCACCGACAGCAGCACGAGCACCACCGAAACACCGATCGCGATCTTGCGGCGCCCGAGGAAGTCGATGTTCGCCTGGGCGAAATTGAGATGTGGCAGCATAGGATCGGTTCCCGGGCTAGATGGCCAGCCGCGTGAGGCGGCGCTGGCGGCCGTAGGTCAGGTTGACGATGGCGCGGGAGACCACGATCGCGGTGAACATCGACACGACCACCCCGATCGACAGCGTGATCGCGAAGCCCTTGATCGGCCCGGTTCCGAACAGAAACAGCACCAGGGCCGCAATCAGCGTGGTCACGTTGGCATCGGCGATGGTGACGAAGGCGCGCTCGTAACCCGACGCGATCGCCGCCTGCGGTGACATGCCGTTGCGCAGTTCCTCGCGTATTCGCTCGAAGATCAGCACGTTGGCATCCACCGCGATCCCGACCACCAGCACGATGCCGGCGATCCCCGGCAGCGTCAGCGTCGCCTGCAGCATCGACAGGATCGAGACGATAAAAATCAGGTTCAGCGCGAGCGCGACGTTCGCGATCAGGCCGAATACACGGTAGTACAGCACCATGAAGAGCAGCACCGCGATGAAGCCGATGATCACCGACTGCATCCCGCGGTCGATGTTCTCCTGTCCGAGGCTCGGCCCCACCGTGCGCTCCTCGACGATCGACATCGGGGCAGCCAGCGCTCCGGCGCGCAGCAGCAGCGCAAGATTGTGCGCCTCACGGGTACTGCCGAGGCCGGTGATCTGGAAGCGCCGCCCCAGCGGCTCGTTGATGCGCGCGATGTTGATCACCTCTTCCGACCGCGAGGTGCGCCGCACCAACTCCCCATCTTCCTCGACCGTCTCGGTGCTCGTCTCGATGAACACCGTGGCCATCAGCCGGCCGACGTTCTCCGCCGTCACCCGCGAGAAGATCCGCGCGCCCTGCCCGTCCAGGTTGATGAACACGGCCGGACCGCCGGTGTCCTGCGCGATCCCGGACGAGGCGCCGGTGATGTAGTCGCCGGTGAGCATCACGCGGCGCTGCAGCAGCACCGGCGAGCCGTCACGTTCGAAGTAAAGGCGGGTTCCCGCGGGCGCCCGGCCGGTCTGCACGGCCTCGCCGACGTCGGCCCCCTCGGCGACCATCCGGAACTCCAGCGTCGCGGTGGCACCGAGGATCTCTTTCGCGCGAGCCGTGTCCTGCACCCCCGGAAGCTGCACGACGATGCGGCTCTCGCCCTGTTGCGCGATCAGCGGTTCGGCCACGCCGAGTTCGTCCACGCGCGAACGCAGCGTCCCGATGTTCTGTTGCAGGGCCATCCGCCGGAGCTCGGTCAGATGCTCCGCGTCCAGCCGGGCCTCCAGCGCGCTGTCCTCACCCAGCCCCCGCTCCAGGAACTCCAGCTCGCCGCGGTACTCCCGTCGCAGCCAGGTCAGAGCCTCTGAACGATCCGCTTCGGAGGCAAAGGTGATGGTCAGGTGCCGGGCCGAGCGCTCGACGTCCTCGAAGGCCAGGCGCTGTTCGCGCAGGCGCCCGCGGAACTCGTTGGTGTAGCGCTCCATCGCCGTCCCGATCACCGCGTTCAGGTCCACCTCCATCAGGAAGTGCACCCCGCCGCGCAGATCCAGACCCAGCGACATCGGCCGACCATTGACCGCGCGCAGCCATTCGGGCGTGGCCGGTGCCATGTTCAGTGCCACGACGTGATCGACATCCAGCGCGCCGCGCAGCACGTCGGCCGCCCGCAGCTGGTGATCCGCACTGTCGAACCGCAGCAGCAGCTGGCCCTCGCGCTCTTCCACCAGCCGTGGGCCGATGCCCTGGGCCGCGAGGATCACGTCGATGATCGACGCGACTTCCGGCTCCACCTCTCCGGTCCGGGAGTTCGAGATCTGCACCGCCGGGTCTTCAGGGTAGATGTTCGGCAACGCGTACAGACCGCCGATCAGGATGGCGAGCACGATCAGGGCGTAGACCCAGACAGGATAGGAGTTGCGCATGAGGCTTGGTTCTTACAGATCTTTCATGGTGCCTTTCGGCATGACCGCGGAAACGGACTGGCGCTGAACGATCACGTTCACGCCGTCCGTGAGATCCACACGGATGAAGTTCTCGCCGACTTCGGTGATTTTGCCGAGCAGGCCGCCGTTGGTGACAACCTCGTCGCCCTTGGACAGCGCCTCGACCATCGCGCGATGTTCCTTGGCACGCTTGCTCTGGGGGCGGATGATCAGGAAGTACATGATCGCGAAGAAGATCGCAATCATGATCAGGAATTCGATCATGCCGCCACCGGCGGCCCCTTCCTGTGCGTGGGCTGCGGAAATGAAAAAGTCCATCAGGTCACTCCATTCGAAGGAATTCGTTCGGGTTCAGGCCAGCGCACTGCGGGAAGCTGCAAATGAACTGGCAGCGGAAACCCTTCGGGGTTCCGCAAAAGCGCGGGGGATTATGCCATAGCGGGAACCGGCATGCCGCGTGCCGCATAGAAATCCGCGACGAAGCGATCGAGCGTTCGCGCCTCGATCGCCTCCCGCAGGCCGCGCATCAGGTCCTGGTAGTAGTGCAGGTTGTGGATCGTCGCCAGGCGCGGGCCCAGAATTTCGTTGCACTTGTCCAGATGCTTCAGGTAGGCGCGTGAATAATGGCGGCAAGTGTAGCAGCTGCACTCCGGGTCCACGGGGCCGGTGTCGTCCCGGTAGCGCGCGTTGCGGATGCGCAGGATGCCCTGGCGGGTGTAGAGGAAGCCGTTGCGCGCATTGCGGGTCGGCATCACGCAGTCGAAGAGGTCAACGCCACGACGCACCGCTTCGACGATGTCCTCCGGCCGGCCGACGCCCATCAGGTAGCGCGGACGATCCGGCGGGAGCAGAGGCAGCGTCACGTCGAGCGTCTGCAGCCGCTCCGGTTCCGACTCCCCCACCGACAGCCCCCCGATCGCATAGCCATCGAAACCGATTTGCATCAGC